>JAJVIP010000015.1 GCA_022072025.1 Elusimicrobiota bacterium | reverse complement strand
GTGAAAGCCAATGCTTGAAGTGTCCATGGTAAGCCGTATGATCGGAAAGGTCACGTACGGTTTGATAGGGGGACTCAGGAAACCGGCGCTATATTATATGGCCACCGGCGCCTGAGTTCTACCAATGTCCAACCTCAGTACTTCCCCGCGTGTCTACGAGCCCGTCATCGGTCTTGAAGTTCACGTTCAAATTAAAACCAACTCGAAACTTTTTTGCGCCTGCGAAACGGATTTCGGCGCCGCGCCCAATTCTCATGTGTGCCCCGTGTGCACAGGACAGCCAGGGGTGTTGCCCGTTCTCAATAAGAGAGCGGTGGAGGGCATTGTTAAAGTGGGGTTGGCGTTGGGATGTCAAATCAACCGAAATTCTTATTTTGCCCGCAAGCAATATTTCTACCCCGATTTGCCCAAGGCGTACCAAATTTCCCAATCCGACCAGCCCGTTTGTGGCGAAGGGGGCGTTACGATTCACACCAATGGGAATCCCAAGTTGATTCGCATTCAACGCATACATTTGGAAGAAGATGCCGGTAAACTTTTGCATTCTGTGGGATCCATGGAACTTCCCTATTCCTTGGTGGACTTGAATCGTTCGAGCATTCCGCTTATGGAAATCGTGTCTCACCCCGATATTGGGAGCGCTGATGAAGCCTATGATTATCTCTCCGCCCTTAAAGCCACCATTCAATATGTTGGCGTTTCGGATTGTGACATGGAAAAAGGGTCCCTTCGGTGCGATGCCAATGTGTCGGTCCGTTTGAAAGGCGAATCGAAGCTGGGCAAACGCGTGGAAATAAAAAACATGAACAGTTTTCGGGCTGTCAAAGACGCCATCATCTATGAGATGGGCCGACAAATTCAGCTTATAGAAGCGGGGGGAGCGGTGGTTCAAGAAACCCGGCTTTGGAATGAGTCGAAAGCGGCTACGTTTTCGATGCGTTCCAAAGAAGAAGCGCATGATTACCGTTATTTCCCTGAACCTGATTTGCTCCCGGTCCAATTGTCCGCTGAGTGGATTGAATCCATGCGGCAAGCTTTGCCGGAGTTGCCGGAAGCCCGGAAAGCGCGACTCGTCAGCGAATGGGGACTGAGTGAATATGACGCGAATGTGCTGGTGGGGGAACAGGCGCTCGTTAATTTTTTTGAAACCGGCTTACAATCATTGCCAAAAGAATCTCTTCCGGCCAGCGCCAAGTTGTTGGTGAATTGGATCACCACTGAACTTTTGGGACGGCTTAATCAGGAAAAGAAGACCATCCAAGAATCTCCTCTTTCCGCGCGTTCGTTGGCGGAATTGGTGGAATTGATCCAAGCGGGAACTTTATCTGGAAAAATGGGAAAAGAGGTGTTTGGAGAAGCCTATTCAACGGGCGATTCACCGAAATCGATTGTGGCCAAAAAGGGCTTGAGCCAAGTAAGCGATGAAGGTGAATTGTTGAAATTTATTAACGAAGTGATTCAGGAAAACCCCAAAGTGGTGGCGGACGTTATCGCCGGAAAAGACCGTGCCATTGGCTCTTTGGTGGGGGCCCTTATGAAAAAAACAAAAGGACGCGCCAATCCACAATTGGCGAATGATCTCATTAAAAAACAATTGGCTGGGAGGCCGTCATCAACATGAAAAAAGCGCTTATTACTGGAATAACCGGTCAAGATGGATCGTACTTGGCGGAGCTTCTCTTATCAAAAGGATATGAAGTTCATGGCGTGATCCGGCGGCTAAGCTCTCCCAATTTTTCCCGTATTGAAACCATCAAAGACAAAATCCGTTTTCACGAAGCGGATTTGTTCGATCAAATGTCATTGATTGGAGCGATTGAATCTTCTCAGCCTGATGAGGTGTACAACCTGGCGGCTCAGTCCTTTGTGCCGGTCAGTTGGCAGCAACCTGTTTTAACCGGCGAGTTCACCGCGTTGGGCGTCACGAAAATGCTCGAAGCGATTCGATTGGTCAACAAAAAGATCAAATATTATCAGGCCAGTAGTTCAGAAATGTTTGGCCAGGTTCTCGAAACTCCTCAAAGAGAAACCACACCTTTTTATCCGCGCAGTCCCTATGGGGTCGCCAAAGTGTATGGACACTTTATCACCGTGAATTACCGGGAGAGCTACGATATGTTCGCTGTGTCGGGCATCCTCTTCAACCATGAATCTCCCCGGCGAGGACTGGAGTTCGTGACCCGTAAAATTTCGAACGGGGTGGCCAAAATTAAAATGGGGAAAATGAAGAAACTTCACATGGGAAATTTGGACGCACATCGGGATTGGGGGTATGCCAAGGATTATGTGGAAGCCATGTGGCTCATGCTTCAACAATCCAAGGCCAATGACTTTGTGATTGCCACCGGACATACCCACACAGTCAAAGAGTTCCTCGAAATTGCTTTTAAACATGTGGGACTCAATTTTGAAGATCATGTGGTGATCGACCCGCAGTTTATTCGGCCCGCCGAAGTGAACTTGTTGTTGGGAGACCCCTCCAAAGCGAAGAAGATATTGGGATGGGAATCAAAGACCTCTTTTGAGCAGTTGATCCATATTATGGTGGACGCAGATATGGCGGTGGAGAAAGCGGCGCGCTGAGGTGGCCATGTCGTCTTTGGGAGTGGATATTGAAGAGGTGCAAAGGTTTAAAACTCTGATTCGAAACTCCCGGTTTATGGAGAGAGTTTACACCCCTCAGGAGCGGGCCTACTGCCGGTCCAAGAAAAATAAGCTGGAGCATTATGCGGTTCGTTTCGCCGCCAAAGAAGCGGTGTGGAAAGCCTTGAGCGATCAGTTGATAAAAATGAAGGTGGTCTTGGGGCACCGGGATATCGGTGTGGAAAATGACACTTCTGGGAAGCCGCGGGCCCGCCTGCCTAAAAAGTTGTCCAAACTTGAAAAGAAAATTTCTCTTTCCCTTTCTCACACACGCTCGACGGTCGTTGCCGTGGCCTTGTTCCAAAACAAGTGACCTCTTTAATAACACGGGCAATTGCCCGCCGATGGTTGAAGCGTCGCGCCAAAGACGCCCACAAAGGAACCAGTGGGCGAGTGTTGGTGGTGGCCGGGTCGAAAGGAATGGTGGGGGCCGCGGTTCTTTGCGCCACGGCCGCGATGAGGTCAGGCGCGGGACTGGTCAAGTTGGCCACCGTCAAAAGTCAACAACGGGTCGCTGTTGGGCGAGCCCCTCTTGAAATCACAACCCTGGGATTGCCGGAAGACGCGCAAGGACGGATGGCGTCTTCGGCTTGGACTGTGCTCAAAAAGACAATTCTCCATTGGAGGCCTCAAGTGGTGGCCCTGGGGCCGGGGTTGGGAGAATCCGCCGCTGTTAGAAGATTGGTCAAGCGAATTTTGGGAAGTCCTTCAATATCGGTGGTTGTGGATGCCGATGGATTCCGAGCGTTATTAATGATGAAAAGAAGCCAAATCCGAGCCCGATTGATTATGACTCCTCATGAAGGGGAAATGGCGCGACTGATGAAGGTGACTTCGGCCCAGGTCAAGGCACGCCGCGAATATTTTGCTCGTGAAGCGGCCAAAAAATTTGGCGGGATCTGTGTGTTGAAAGGGCCGGGAACTCTTGTGACGGACGGGCGGTTGGTTTGGAAAAATACAACGGGAAACCCCGGCATGGCTTCGGGAGGGATGGGGGACGTGTTGACTGGAATGTTGGCGGCGCTTTGGGCTCCTGGGGATTTAACGGCTGAAAAGGCCGCCGCCATGGGAGTTTACCTTCATGGATTGGCAGGTGACTTGGCTTTAAAGAAAAAATCGGAGAGAAGTTTGCTGGCGTCGGATTTAATTTCATCGATACCAAAGGCTTTTGAAAAAGTGTGGAGGGATTTATGACAGCAGTTGTGATTGGTTGTGTTTTTATTTTTCTGGGTGGATGGGGATTGCTCTATTGGTTTCAGGATTTTTTAACTCTCATTCGCGGATTGGGACCCATTTCTGTTCTTGTGGGTGGATTGATTGCTTTGGTGGCGGGAATATCTTCCTTCCGCGCCTCGGATGCGCAACCCGGTTCCAAAGAATAATTCCTCTCAGAGGCTGGGGGCGGTTGGAGAGTGGGGACTTATCAAAAAGATTCTTTCTCTTCCTCCCCTGTTCCCCCGGTCCATGCGAGTGCCTCCAGGAGACGACGCGGTTGTTTTGAACAATGCGGGACAATCGGTTCTTTCCATTGATGGTTTAACCGAAGGGACCCATTTCAAATTAAACTGGACCCCTCGTCTCCAGGCTTGGACTGATTTTTCATTGGGACGGGGTTTGGGTTGGAAACTCATGGGCAGTTCTCTCTCCGATTTGGCCGCGATGGGGTTCACCCATCACCGTTGGGCCATGATTTTTCTGGGAGCCCCGGCCTCCACGCCCATTCCATTCCTCTCTGAACTTCAACGGGGCATTCGTGAGGCGGCACGGAAATATCAATGCACATTGGCCGGCGGCGACACAGTTCGGGCTCAACAACTCACATTGGTTGCTGCGGTGGGAGGGGACTCTCAGGGGCGCCGTCTCCTCAAACGACACGGGGCTCGGGTGGGAGATTTAATTTGTATCGCGGGATCTGTGGGAGACGCCACCGTGGGCCTTCGATTGCTCGAAAATAAAATTCGAATTCCGTCGAGAGTGGATCGCGCTTATTTCATCAAACGGTTTTTCAAAGTGGACCCTCTTTTTGAGATTGGCCGATATCTCTCCAATGAACGCGGCGTGACGAGTGCCATGGATTTGTCCGACGCGCTCAAAGATACTGTCGACATCTGGGCCCAAGCCTCCCGAGTTGGCGCTCGCCTTCAAATTGAAAAGATTCCCGTGTCCTTGGCCTATAAACGTTGGATGAAGGTGGACCCTTCTTTGCTTTCCGGCGGAGAGGATTATTCACTTTTTTTTACGCTGCATCCCGCTGCTTTGCCGCGTTTACGCAAGAAACTCTCTTTTTCGGTGGTGGGGTTTGTGACATCTCAAAAGAAGGGGATCGTCTATACCTGGTTGGGAAACCCCATCAAGCCGCACGCGTCCTTCCAACATTTTTCATGATGTTGATGAAACGAGAGTTCATAAGTCAAAGCGCGTCGGAAACCATGGCCTTGGGCGCCCAATTGGCCAAACGGCTTTCTTTGGGAGATGTGGTTTTGCTTTCTGGAAATTTAGGGGCTGGAAAAACCACCTTCGTGCAAGGTTTAACAAGGGCGCTTGGGGTTCGCGAAGCAACCCTCAGCCCCACGTTCGTGATGGCGCAGTCTTTGAAAGGAAAGTTCCCCATTCATCATTTGGATTTCTACCGGCTTCAAGTGAAAGAAATATTGGCCCTGGGTCTTCAAGAATATTTAACCGGAAGCGGTGAAATTCCCCAAGGATTGGTGCTAATCGAATGGCCTGAAAGAGCCAAAAAATTGTGGCCCAAAGAGCGATTGGATATTTCATTTCGTATTGAGGCGGGATCAAAAAAAAGAAAAATTATTTTTAAGCCACGCGGAGAACATTTTGAACATTTGTTTGTCGATTGAGTCCACGTCAAGGCAATTGGGATTGAGTTTGCTCGAATTCAAAGAAACCGGGGAGAATCGGTTGCTGTCTTCATTTTTATCCACTTCCTGCGACCGACAATCAGAACTCCTCATTCCCACGCTTGAGAAAATGCTGTCAGAGGGCCCCTGGAAGCGAACAAACATTCGATTGATCGGGGTCGATGTGGGCCCCGGAAGTTTCACCGGTGTCCGGGTGGGTTTGGCGGTGGCCCGAACCTTGGCCCAGGGACTGAAAGTGCCTTTGGTTGGAATATCAAGTTTGGAAGCGATGGCAAGGGCGGTTGCCGAAAAGTTAAGTCAAAAGAATTACTCATCGTCGCCCCGGAAACCTATTGGCCAAGATGAGGGTGTTGTCCAAAGTGTCTTTAAGTACGATCTTCAACATTCATCAAAAGTTCTTGTGCCTTGGTTTCCGGCGACGGCGGGAGAGGTGTATTTCGCGGTGTATAAAAATGGGCGAGTGGTCGTTGCGCCTTGTTGGAGGTCGGAGGCAGACATGAGGAATATTCTTCGACGATTTCCAGATCACGTCATTACCACGGAGCCGGCTTCCTCCCAAGTGATCGCTGAATTGGCCATTGAAAAATATTTAAAAAAGCCATCGTCCAAAAAATTCCATTTTGAGAATGTGGTTCCGCAGTATTTACAACCGTCGTGGGCCGAACGATCGAAGCGATCACGCTGAGATTTCTTCAGGCGGGAGAGGCCTCTCTCTTTTCCGCATGGGAAGCGCAGGAGCGTCCCTATCCTTGGAGTGAGCGCGTTTTCCCAAAGGACACCTTGGTTTTTGAAAACGATGGACAGGTGATTGGTTTCGCGGTTGTTCGGGTGGTGGGGGAAGAGGCCTATCTATCTAATTTTATGGTGGCAAGTGAAACGCGGCGCCGGGGCTGGGGAGAGAAAATTCTCCAAAAAGTTATGATGTGGGCTGGGTCACAGGGGGCGCGAGTTTTGTTGTTGGATGTGGACATCCAGAATCTTCCGGCCATCAACCTGTATAAAAAATTGGGTTTTGAAATCTTGCAGCGACGTGAAAAATCCTATCCCAGGGGAGAAGCCGCCTTCGTCATGAGGAGAGCGATTTAATGAATATGAATAAAAGCTTTATTTATGGGCAGGTCCTTGCGGCTCTCCTATGGATTGGACCCGCATTTTCCTTGCTCAACGCGGCTCAAACAGGGCAATCAGGGAATGCGTACCAAGCCTATTTGAAAGCCATGTTGCTTGAGAGCCAAGGTAATTTTATGGCGGCCCAAGAGGAGATAGAAAACGCGCTTGCGTTGGCCCCTGAGAGCGCTTATTTGCATCGGACCGCCGCGGAGTTGTCGTTTCGTTTGGGGCAAGCGACCAAAGCCCGCGACCAAATAGAACGCGCCCTTGAATTGGACTCCAAAGATGTTCGGTCCCTGATTATTTCGGGGCAGGTTCATTGGACTTTGGGTGATTCCGATAAAGCCATTGAACGGCTTAAAAAAGCGGTTTCCCTTGACCCAGATGAAGCGGAAGCTCTTATCAGCTTGGCAGGCGCGCTGACGCCGCGGGACCCTCAAGAAGCCATCAAACTTTACAAGTCATTTTTAGAGCGACATCCCAATTCAACAGAAATTCAAGAGAGATTGGCGCAGATTTATCAGGCCACCAATGAACTCGACAAAGCCAAAAACACTTGGACGGAGGTTTTGTCCCATGTCCCCAATTCGGTGAGAGCTCATTTGGCGCTCGCTCAAATCGCAGAAATCAATTTTGATACCGCCACGGCCATCTCGCACTATGAAGGCGTCTTGAGTCAGGATCCGACCAATTTGCCGCTCCTATTGCGGGTGGGCGAATTAAGGTACCGAAGTGATGATATGGCCAAAGCGACCGAGGCTTTTTCCAAAGCACAGGCGATTGCCCCCACCAGTCCAGGCGCCAATTTTTGGCTGGCCCTTTTGGCTGAAAACCGGGGGGACTGGGCAGAAGCCATTCGTCATCTCAACAATGTTCCAGAAAGTGGCCAAGAGCCGGGGGTGCTTTTGCGTCTCTCCTATTATTATTCTCAATCCGGGCAGAAGAAAGAAGCGGTAAAAACTCTTAAACGCCTCTCGGCCATGGATCCATCCAATACCGATTTCTTGAATTATCTGGCGGCCGCTTATGAACAGGACAATCAAACCCAACAGGCGGAACAGACCTTAAGGCGCGTGATTGAATTGGATCCCAATGATCCGGACGCTCATTTTAGATTGGGAGCTCTCTATGATCGTTCCGGGCGATTTCCAAAAGCCGTTGAAGAAATGCGCGCCGCCATCCGTTTAAAGCCTGATTTCGATATGGCCCTCAATTATTTGGGTTACAGTTTCGCTGATAAGAATATGAATTTGGATGAGGCCGAACAGTTGGTGATGGACGCCATGGCGCTTGAGCCGGACAATCCGGCCTATTTGGACTCCATGGGGTGGGTTTATTATCGGCAAGGGAAATATGAGAAAGCCAAAGATTTTCTAACGGAAGCGGCAAGTCGCGTGCGCGATGCCACTATTTTTGATCATTATGGCGATGTCTTGTTCTCTTTAAATCAAAAAGCTGAAGCCGTCCAAGCTTGGGAGCAGGCCATACGGATTAATCCCAAATTTCCCCATTTACGCTCCAAAATAAAAAAGGGGTTAAGCCAATTGTCTTCTTCAGAAAAAGCCGATCTGTACATGAAACGGGTGTTCACTTATTTTGAAGACATGCAATCCATTAAGGGGCTGATTCGCGTGAGCGTGTGTGAAAAATCTCCGTGCGTTCGTTCTCCCGCCCAATTTGAATATGTCAAAAATGACCGGCTCAAGGTTGAAATCCCGGGTCCGCTCTCAGGGCCGGTGATGCAGTTGATAAAAAAATCCGGAATGCCCGCTCAATATGGGGCCTTGCATCCGCAATTCCAAACCGTTGAATTCTATGTCACGAGCGCGTTTGACCGTTTTGAATCGCTTATTTCAGCGGAGGTTTTCCGTGTTCATAAGGGAAGCGGATCAATCTTAAGCGCAGTTGAAAAATCGAAGAAGTTAGAAGTGACAGCTTCTCAGGCGAAGTTTTGGTTTGATTTAAAAACAGGGCGCCTTCTTGAGTTTTCATGGGACAATGGTGAAACAGTGGAATACATCGATCTGGGAAAATATGATCCGTTTATTCCGCGGCACATGATTCAATCGGTGGAGTGGCGTATTAACGAACCCTCCTTCAAAATAAAGATTGAGTTTTTAGACCCGGTGGTCACGCTGCAGGATTCGGAATTAGATCCTTAGTCGTGATCCTCCGCGCCCGCGCCAAAATTAATCTACACCTCGATGTGGGTTCCCGTCGCCAGGATGGGTTTCATTCCTTGAAAACATTGTTTCAGGAAATTTCTCTTCATGATACTTTGGAAGTTTCCGTGATGCCGCAGGAGATTCTTTTATCAGTTGAACCCAAAGGCCTGCCTACCAACAGCGATAATTTGGTGGTTCGCGCGCTGGAGGCGTTGCGAAAAAAATTAGGAACCACTCAAGGGATGCGGGTTCATTTAAAAAAACGGATTCCCATGGGCGCTGGGCTGGGTGGGGGGTCCTCGGATGCGGCGGCGGCTTTGTGGGGGGGGTGGCTTTTATGGAAATCCAAGAGCCCGCACAAAAAACCGAAGCGGATTCCCCAGGTTTTGGTCTCATTGGCCCGCCAATTGGGGGCGGACGTGCCCTTTTTTCTAAAAGGCGGAACGGCCTGGGCAGGTGGAATTGGTGAAAAACTCAAGTCCGTCAAAACTCCGCGCCGCCGATGGCTTGTTCTGGTTTATCCAAAAGTGCATGTTTCGACCCCCGAGGCCTATCGGTTGTTGGATGAGTACAGGAAAAAGAAATCGAGGCCCAAACCGGTTTCAGCGGAGAAATATTTCAATTCGTTTGAACCTGTCATCTTTGAAAAATATCCAGAAATCGCTCGAGCAAAAGATATTTTGAAATCTTTGGGATGCACCATTGTGATGATGTCGGGGTCCGGATCAACGGTTTTTGGTTTTGTGAAAACCAGAGCTCTGGGACAGCGGGTGATCAGGAAATTATCCCGTCGACGTTGGGACTGTTTCCTCTGCCACACCTGATCCGATTTGGTGTCGATTTCAGGCCCAGTGTGTTTTTGGTACCATCGCGCCCCATTTGGGGCGTCGCCAAGCGGTAAGGCACTGGCCTTTGGAGCCAGCATTCGAAGGTTCGAATCCTTCCGCCCCAGTTCGACTCGCAAACGACGCTCGCTCACTGCAGGCCGCTAAAAAAGGAGTCCACCCATCAATTCCAAGTTTGATCGTTTGGCCGTCGTTGTTTTCTTTTCTCTGATCTGTTTCCTCTTTTGGATCCCTCCTGTTATGAATGGGCAGGCCCTTTTTTACGACACACTGTTCCGCCTTTTCTATCCCTATGCGACCTTTTTTCGAAACTCAATTCTGAGTGGAGATTTCCCTTTCTGGAATCCTTTTCTGTACTCAGGGGTTCCGTTCTTTGCCAACCTGCAATCAGCGTTGCTTTATCCATTCACGTATCTTCATCTCCTGTGGACTTTCCCCAATGCGCTTTTGATCAATACCATGATCCATACGATCCTCGCGGCGATTTTTATGTTTTTGTTGGCGCGAGATCTTAAGTTTTCAAAGGGAGCCTCGCTGCTATCGGGTCTTATATTTTCCTTCAATGGCTACTTTGTGGGACATTACGCCTATCCCAGCCATTTTAATTCCTATATTTGGCTTCCTCTGATCCTTCTGTTTTTGCGCCGGTCCCAACAGCAATTCTGGGCGAACGCGGGATGGGCCGCCGTGGCCGTGACCCTTCAAATTTTTGCCGGACATCCCCAATTTGTTTTTTATACAGGACTTGTTTTGTTTTTAGAAATTCTTTCTCCCGGTTTACTTGTGGGCAAGGTTGCTCCCAAGAGAAAAAATATCGTGAGTGTTTTAACGATTGTGGGTCTTTTGACTTTCTTGTGGAGCGCGGTTCAGTTGATTTCCACCCTTCATTTGGGGCTACAGGCCCCACGGACTCTCTCGGGGGGCTATGAATGGGCCACCACTTATTCTTTAAAACCCTCCGATCTCTTAAAAATGCTCTCTTGGCCCCTATGGAATCAGTATTTCAAGCTTTTATCGGGGGATCCCAATATCATGGGAATTTATTTTGGAATTCCGATCCTTGGCTTGGCTTTGTGGGGCGGCCTAAAAGGAGGACGAAAATGGCTTGTTCTGCGTCGACAATTGACTTTGATCACGGGTATTGGATTGCTGTTGGCTCTCGGAGGATATCTCCCATTTTATCGGCAAATAATGGAGCTCATTCCACCGCTCAAGTTATTTCGTTTTCCCGCCCAAGCTTCTTATTTGGCTTGTTTTGGAATAGCGCTTTTGTCCGCAATGGGCTTGGATTGTTGGAAGCCAGGCAACAAAACGATGGGTTTTGTTGTGGGACTCTGTATTTTGGATTTGTGGGTTTTTTCTTGGAAATCCATTTCAACCATTGATAAGGGCTTCTATTCTGCCCAAAGCGCAACCGTCGATTTTTTGAAGGGAAAAGCGGAAAATCAACGGTTGTTCCTCACTCCCATGTCGAGACAAAGGGCTCTGACCCAACAAGGAAAGACGTCTCTTGAGGCGGCCTTGAAGTTTCATGATGCGCTCCTTCCCAATCTTGCCATGGTTTATGGTTTTCGTGATGTGGAGGGATATGAAGAACTTCGATATAAAAAATATGACGATATTTTAGATGCCATTTCAGTGAATCCTTTAAGCCCCTGGTTGGACGCCTTGGGAGTGAAGTATCTGCTTTCGTACAACGACAAACTTCCTTCAAAATATTCTCATAAAACCCAATCCACTATTCATGTGTTTGAAAATCCCGAGGCTATTCCACTCGTGTATGTTCCGAAAACGGTTTTGTCTCTTTCGGAAAAAGAAATTTTCAGTGTGGTTAACCAAACCAACCGATTTGAATTTAGGGATTTGACTTTTCTTTCAGAGACGCCAGTAGAATCATCGGAAAATACGAGGAGTCAACCTCAGCCCACTTTGGCCGTCAAAGAGCAGAAGCCCGGCTTCTTCATAATTGAAACGGATGGTGAGTTTCCCCACTGGGTCGTTTTTTCCGAATCTTACGATGAGGGCTGGTCTGCGTTTGTGAAT
This sequence comes from Elusimicrobiota bacterium, assembly GCA_022072025.1. Classification (NCBI taxonomy): domain Bacteria; kingdom Pseudomonadati; phylum Elusimicrobiota; species Elusimicrobiota bacterium. The sequence goes on along the minus strand of JAJVIP010000015.1, from coordinate 113,847 downwards.
GGCAAGAAAACGGATATTTCTAAAGCCAATTTGGTTCAGATGGCAGTGCCGGTTCCGGCGGGGTCTTCCTTGGTAGAACTAAAATACGGCCCTCCGCATTTCTTTTCCTTGGTTTTAATTTCAACTCTCTCCTTTTTTATGTTTTGGGGGGTTGTGGGTATTTTTTTTCGGAAAAGATCCCCATCCTTCCTTGAGGAGAAAGAGGAATTTAATTTTTGAAAATGTAAGATCCACCCCGGCTTATGAAACCCATTTCCATCCTCATCTTAGCGGCCGGTAAAGGCACCCGCATGAAATCTTCACTTCCCAAGGTGCTCCACCCGGTCTGTGGAATTCCCATGGTGGAGCGTGTGGTTCGCACGGGTCAATTCGTTCGTCCTTCGAGCGTATGTGTGGTGGTGGGGCATGGGGGAGAGCAGGTCAAACAGGTTATTCACCAAAAATTCCCCAAAACCCAATTCGTCAGTCAATCCGTGCAAGATGGGTCCGGTGGGGCGGTGCGGCAGGCGCTCTCCTGGCTGAAAAAACAAAAGGGGCTCGTCCTTCTTGCCTGTGGTGACGCTCCCCTTATATCCGCTCAAAGTTTTAAAGAACTGATCCATGCCCATGTCAAAGACAACAATCGCGCGACCGTTCTCACCACAAAAATGCCCAACCCGTATGGCTATGGACGCATTCTTCGCTCCAAAGACGGATCGGTTGAAAAAATTGTTGAACATTTGGATGCCAATCCCCGCGAACTGGAAATTAATGAGATCAACACTGGGACCTATTGTTTTGATGCGGCCGCCTTGGCTCATGTGATTCCCAAACTCAAAAACAACAATGTTAAGAAGGAATATTATCTCACCGATACGCTTGAGTTGCTCCGTCAAGAAGGCGGTCGAATCGGGGGACTTATTTGTGTCGACCCCGATGAGACCATGGGCATTAACAGCCGCGCTGAGTTGGCCAAGGCAGAAATCGCCCTTTATCGACGAAAGGCGGAAGCTTTGATGGCGGCGGGGGTCACAATTGTAGATCCCAAATCGACTTACGTGGCGGATACGGTAAAGGTGGGGTCAGATACGGTGCTTTGGCCACAAACCTTTCTTTTGGGCCAGACGAAGGTGGGATCGGGTTGTCAAATTGGGCCTTGGGCCCATATTCAAGATACTCAAATTGAAAACAGAGTGATTTTTCAATCCAGTTTTTCAGAGGGCGCTCTCATTCGCTCTGGCGCTCGGGTGGGCCCTTATTCTCGAGTGAGGCCCGGTAGCGAGGTCGGGCGCAATGCCCATTTGGGGAATTTTTCTGAGATCAAGAAGTCCACATTGGGAGAGGGGTCCAAAGCCAACCATTTGACGTATTTGGGGGATGCCACAATTGGAAAAAATGTTAATATCGGCGCCGGCACAATTACCTGCAACTACGACGGTGTCAAGAAATATCCCACCCAGATTCAGGATAACGCCTTCATCGGTTCCAATGTTAATTTGATTGCTCCTGTGCGCGTGGGTGCGCATGCGGTTGTGGGCGCTGGATCGAGTATTAATAAGGACGTACCTGCCTGGTCGTTGGCTTTGGAGCGATCGGTACAGGTGACCAAAAAAAATTGGGCCAAAGCTTCTAAAAGAAAAGGAAAAAAATAGTGAGTCAACTTAAACTTTTTGCCGGAAACGCCAACCCCGCTTTGGCCAGGGCTGTGGCGAGAGAATTGGGAATTCCTCTTGGGAAGGCCTATGTGGGCCGGTTTCCCGATGGCGAAATTGAAATTAAAATTTTAGAGAATGTTCGCGGAACGGACTGTTTTATTCTTCAGCCCACCAGTGAGCCTGCCAACGACAATTTGATGGAGTTGCTACTCATTATGGACGCGCTCAGACGCGCCAGTGCAACCAGAATTACGCCCGTGATTCCTTATTTTGGTTATGGACGCCAAGACCGAAAAGCTCAACCGCGGGTTCCCATTTCATCGAAATTGGTTTCCAATTTAATCGTAACGGCGGGGGCCGACCGGGTTTTAACCATGGATCTCCATGCCGGTCAAATCCAAGGATTTTTTGACATCCCGGTGGATCATCTCTATTCAAGTCCTGTGATCATTGATTACTTTAAAAAGAAGCGTTTAAAGGATGTGGTGGTGGTCTCTCCTGATGCGGGCGGAGTGGAGCGCGCGAGAGCCTTCGCGAAACGGCTCAATTATGATTTGGCCATCATTGACAAACGCCGGACCTCTCCGACCGATGCAGACGTTTTGCATGTGGTGGGTGATGTTCGTGGAAAAATCGCTTTGATTGTGGATGATTTGGTGGACACGGCAGGAACCTTGGCCAAGGCGGCCAAGGCTTTACGCGCGACAGGAGCCACAAAAGTGTATGCCGCTTGCTCTCATGGTGTGTTGGCGGGCCCGGCCATTGAACGTTTGGAATCGGCACCGCTTGAGGAGCTTGTGATTACAGACACCATCGCGCTCAATGGGAAAAAACTCAGCAAAATAAAAGTTTTATCAGTGGCTTCCATATTAGGAGAAGCCATAAAAAGAATTCATGAGGAACGCACCGTGAGTGCGTTGTTTGTGTAGGAGGATGTTATGCAGAGAATCGAACTAGAAGTAAAACCCAGAGATTTGGGAGATAAAAATACAAAGAAGAATTTAACGCAATTGAGGCAAGAAGGGTGGATTCCCGGTAGTTTGTACGGAAACGGAAAACCTGTTGAAATCGCCATTGATGCGAAAACCTTTGGGAAAGCCATTCATACCAAAGCGGGAACCAACGCCTTGTTCAATGTGAAATTTGGAACTGAAACAAGCCTGTCGGTGATCAAGGAAGTTCAACGGCATGTGTTAAAGCACAATCCCATTCATGTCGATTTTCAACGGATCAACACGAAAGAGAAACTTTCTCTCAATATCCCCACCCACGTGGTGGGTGAGGCTCCGGGGGTGAAAAATTCTGGCGGTATTTTGGAACATATCACCCGCGAAGTCCGAGTTCGTTGTTTGCCAGAAGATATTCCTGTTTCTATTGATATTGATGTCTCGAAGCTTGAATTGGGGCATGGTATCAAGGTGAAAGATTTGCCCAGCCTGAAGGGAGTGGAATATTTAACCAACGCGGACATCATTGTCGTCAATATTGTGGCGCAGAAGGTTGAAGAAGAAAAAGCCGCGACAACTGAAGCCGCTGCTGCTGGCGCTCAGCCAGAAGTAATTGCGAAGGGCAAGAAAGAAGAGGAAGGAGCCGCTGCTCCTGCGGCTGGCGGTGCGGCCGCCAAACCTGCCGCCGCTCCAGCGGCCAAGGCTGCTCCGGCCTCCAAGGAAGAAAAGAAGAAGTAAGACCTTGCTTCGGCTCGTTGTTGGTTTGGGCAATCCCACTCCGAAATACAGCCGGACTCGTCACAACGTGGGGCGTGAGTTCGTCGATTATCTGAAACACGAACAGACGGGGAGTATGGCAGCGCTCTCACTGGATTGTTTTATGAACGAATCCGGGGGCCCTCTTAAAAAGCTGATGATGGCCGATCATATGAAACCCGATGAAATTGTGGTCGTGGTGGATGATTTCATGATTCCTTTTGGGACTTTGCGGCTTAGGCCTGGTGGATCATCCGGAGGACACAATGGGCTAAAGTCCATTATCGAATCGTTGGGAACAGATCAGTTCCCTCGTTTGCGGATCGGAGTGGGTCCGGTTCCACCAGGAGAAGATCCGGCAGATTATGTGCTCAAAAAATTTTCCCGTGAGGAGCAGATCCAATTGTCGAAATTGTTTTCACATGCCAAAGACGGTCTCGATCTCATGGTCAGCCAGGGTGTTGAAAAGGCCATGAACGCCACCAACAAATCCTATCTATGACGATCAAACCCGCTCCCTTTGTCCATCTGCACAACCATTCCGAGTACAGTTTACTGGACGGGGCGGCGAGCTTAACCAACGACAAAGGGAAGCCCTCCGAATTTATTCAGACCATGGCCAAGATGGGATATACGGCTCTGGCGCTGACCGATCACGGCAACCTCTTCGGCGCCATTGAGTTTTACAAGGTCTGCAAGGAAGTGGGGATCAAACCGATTATTGGGATGGAAGGATATTTGGCACCTGCTTCTCGCTTCGATAAAGAACAACGAATGGGAGAGGCCGCCTATCACATCACCCTTTTGGCTTACACTCGAGAAGGTTATGAGAATTTGATGAAACTGTCCTCCTCAGCCTATTTGGAGGGATTTCATTACAAGCCCCGGGTGGATAAAGAGTTGCTCCGGAAACATGCCAAAGGCATCATGGGTTTCTCCGGTTGCTTAAAAGGCGAGATTCCCATCGCGCTTCGCTCGGGGAATTTTGAGGCCGCCAAGGCCTTGGTTGAGGAATATAAAGGAATTTTTGGCCCCGCCCATTTCTATTTGGAAGTTATGGATCATGGCCTCGAGATGCAAAAAGAAGTCCTGCCCAAATTGGTGGAGTTGGGGAAAGTGACAGGAACGCCTCTGGTCGCGACCAATGATTGTCATTATTTCCGTCGAGAGGACCATGCCGCTCATGATGTCGTGCTTTGCATTGGAACGGGCAAAAAGCTGACCGATGAAAAGCGCATGAAATATGGGGCGCCGGAGTTTTATTACAAACCTCCCGAGGATATGCTGAAACGCTTTAAGGATTTGCCTGAATCCATTCAGTCCACCCTTCAAATCGCCGATCAATGCGATTTGAAAATCGATTTTGACCAGTTGCTTCTCCCGCGTTATGAAGTTCCAGTGGGAGACACGCCCGAGTCCTATCTCAAACGGTTGTGTCTGGAGGGTTTGAGCAAGCGGAAAGGGCATGTGTCGGACACCTACCGCCAACGCCTCGAAATGGAATTGGGTGTGATCAATAAAATGGGGTTTGCTCCCTACTTTTTAATTGTGTGGGACTTTATTCATTTCGCCCGGCAAAACGGCATTCCTGTGGGGCCGGGACGAGGCAGCGGCGCCGGAAGCCTGGTGGCCTATGGTTTGTCCATTACTTCGATTGATCCCATTGAAAACGGCCTTCTTTTTGAGAGATTTTTAAATCCCGATCGACGGACCATGCCGGACTTGGACATCGATTTTTCTGATGATGGCCGGGACCAAGTGATCCAGTATGTGCGCAAGAAGTACGGTGAAAATTGTGTGGCTCAAATTATTACGTTTGGATCGATGCTCGCGCGCGGAGTGGTTCGAGACGTGGGGCGTGTTCTCGACATGCCTTTGCCCGAGGTCGATAAAATCTCCGGTCTCATTCCGAAAGAATTGGGGATCACCATTGATGCGGCCATGCAAAGCGTTCCAGAACTCAGACAGCTTTATAAAACCAACCCCGAAGTAACGCGACTGCTGGATTTGGCTCGGAAATTGGAAGGCCTCAAGCGACACACCGGGGTTCACGCGGCGGGCACCGTGATTTCTCCGACGGATATCACGGCCTTCACACCCCTTTCTAAAAACAACAAGGATATTGTGACCACTCAATTTGACGGTGAAACCCTTGGGAAATTGGGGCTGTTAAAGGTCGATTTCTTGGGGTTGCGCACCCTGACGGTGATTCGCGATGCCGTGACCTTGATTCGCAAACGTCACAACCCCTCCTTTGACGTTGAAAATATACCGTTGGATGACAAGGCCACGTTTGGTCTTTTATGCCGGGCTGATGTGTCGGGCGTGTTTCAGTTGGAATCCTCAGGAATGCGCGATTTGCTCAGGAAATTAAAACCAGGAAATTTGGCGGACATCACGGCGCTTATCTCGCTTTACCGTCCCGGTCCCATGGGGTCGGGAATGTTGGATGAATTTGTGGCCCGGAAAAACGATCCCACGAAAATTAAGTTCGATCATCCGCTGATCAAACCCATTTTAGAAGAGACCTATGGAATCATGGTCTATCAAGAACAAGTGATGCGCATTTCCCAAGCTTTGGCGGGGTTTACACCGGGAGAGGCGGACGGGTTGCGCAAGGCCATGGGTAAAAAAATCAAGGAAGAATTGGAAAAACAACGAAGCAAGTTTGTGGACGGTTGCGCCAAAAATGAGATCAAAGAGAAACTGGCCAATGATATTTTCGACCTCATGGTGCACTTTGGTGGTTATGGGTTCAACAAAAGCCATGCGTCGGCCTATGGACTTATTTCCTATCAAACCGCGTATCTGAAAGCGAATTTCACGGTGGAATATATGGCCGCCTTGTGCACCAATGAAATTGGACGGTCCACGATGGCCTCCAAAGAAGAGGAGTCGAAATTGGTGGGATATTTAAACGATTGTAAAGATATGGGGATAGAGGTGCTTCCTCCCAATGTTCAAATCTCAGAGGCCACTTTCACGGTGGAGAGCTCTGTAGGGGCTCCCAAATCACAGATTCGGTTTGGTTTGGTGGCCATCAAAAACGCGGGGACAGGGGCGGTTGAGTCGATCGTTAAAGCGCGCAATGAAAATCCGTTTGAGTCTCTTCAGGATTTATGTTCGCGTATTGATTCGCGGTTGGCCAACAAGAGAGTGGTGGAGTCTCTCATCAAAGCGGGAGCGATGGACGGATTTTCACCGTTGCCACCTCGGTTGGCGCGTCCCCGTCTATTGGAACAGGTGGACGCTGCCTTGGCGGCCAGCGCCAAACTTAAAGAAGACACGGACTTCGCGCAAGGGTCACTTTTTGGAGCGTCAGAAATTAAATCTTTGACCAAAGTCGCCCCCCTTCAAACCAATTCAACCGCAGAATGGACGGAAGAAGTTTTATTGGCCGGTGAAAAGGAAGTTTTGGGGCTTTATTTGTCGGGGCATCCATTAACGCGGTATCGAAACGAAATGGCCAGCTACACCACCTCAACCATAGGACGACTGCCTGAATCCGGGACGGTCCGGGTGGCGGGGCATGTGCTTTCGGTTCGCCGAATGACCACAAAAAAAGGCAACTTGATGGCCCGTTTTGTTCTTGAAGACTTGGAGAGTGAAATTGAAGTGATGATTTTTCCAAAAGGACTCACCCCGGAAGTCAATGCGATATTAACTCCCGGAAATATGTTGGTGGTGAAAGGCCAAGTGGAGAACCGGGAAAAAGGCGACTCCGCGGGAGGCAAGCAATTGCTGGCGGAGGAGGTGCTCACGTTTCTCGCCGCGCGCGAGAGATTTGTGCGTTTGTTAAATATCACCATTAAAAATGGAACGGAAGATGAGAGTATCTTTAATGCGCTTAAAGAATTGTTTGGTCGGTATCCAGGATTATGCCGAGTGAATTTAATTTTGCCCTCAGAAGAGGGAGATGTTTTGATTGAAACCCACGCGGGCATTAAACCCAACAACCTGTTTATCGCGGATTTGGAAAAATTGTTGGGAGCGGATTGCTGGTCTTTCGGGAAAAAGGTAGGAAGCGCTCCAGGTCTTGATAAACGGATGGCAAGGCCATCAAAACTTGAATTATCCCCGGTGGGTTCATAGGAGGATGGGTGGCAGACATACTTCTGGCAGATGATGAAGAAGAGCTTTTGGAGTTGGTTCGATTCAGTTTGGACGCGGCTGGTTACAATGTGACAGCGGTCAAAAACGGCAAGTTGGCCTTGGAGGAGTCTCAAAAAAAACGTTTTGATTTGATCGTGCTTGATGTGATGATGCCGATCATGGATGGTTACCATGCGGCAGCCGAAATTAATCAGGACCCCAATTCTCCGCCGATTCTTTTATTAACTTCCAGGGATTTTGATCAAGATCAGGCGGCCATCAAAGGGTCGGGAGCTTCAGCATTTTTGTCAAAGCCATTTGAAGTTTCTGAGCTGTTGGAGACCGTCAGAGGATTGTTGAATGCGAAATAGGCGAATTTTTGTTTTGTTGATTCTTTTTGTTCCCTCCTTGGCGCCTGCGCGTGAAGCCGTTAAAGCCAGTGGAAGTTCCAATATTGAGATTATCGATACGCCGACAGCTGAGGTAACCGATCATTATGGATATCACACATCGTTTCGGTTTGGAAAAGAAGGGGGGATTCAGAACAAAACATTGTTCGGTGTTTTTCCACGATTGAACATTGGATTTGGATTGGATGCGGAACAAGTGATTGGAACAGAAAATTCACGGATGAATAAACCCTCCATCAACATCAAATTTAGGCCTTTTGACGGCAAAGGTTTTTTGCCGGCCTTGGCGTTGGGTTTTGATGGCCAAGGTTATCATTACAACAAAACGACAGATGAATATGATCAACGTGAAAAGGGTCTCTATCTCGTGGCCGGATGGAAACCCTTTGTGCCCGAGCTCCAATGGACGGTGGGAGTTGATATTTTCGATTTTGATGAAAATAACGCGGTTCGTGGATTTACGGGGCTCACTTATACCTATGAACGGCTGGTGGCCCTGCTCGTTGAATACGATAATTTTGATTACTACAAAGAGAGAAGAATTAATTACGGAGCCAAACTTTATATTACGCCCTTGTTTACGGTTGATTTGTTGGGTCGAAACGTTCCCGAATTTTCTGGATCGGAAAACCGAGAGACCGAGCGGGTGGTTCGTTTGGGTTACACCGGCACATTTTAAGGAGTTGGTTTTTCAAAAAAATTTTAGACAATGGGACCCTTAATGGAAATCGAAAAACCTGAATCGACCGCTTCGTTAACAGCGTGGCAACGCGTGCAGATTGCGCGTCATCCCAAACGACCGTATTTTGGTGATTACGTGGCGCGTATCTTTGATGATTTTATGGAGTTGCACGGCGACCGCGCCTTTTCTGATGATGCCGCGCTTATGGGCGGTTTGGCCCTTTTAGACGGAGTTCCGGTTGTTGTGATTGGCCACAAGAAAGGGCGGTCTCTGCAAGAGTCGTTGGAACAAAATTTTGGGATGCCGCATCCAGAAGGATACCGCAAAGCTCTTCGGCTGATGAAATTGGCGGAACAATTCAAGTTGCCCGTTTTGGCTTTTGTGGACACGTCGGGGGCTTACCCCGGTATTGGCGCAGAAGAGCGCGGTCAAGCTGAAGCGATTGCTCGCAATTTGCGTGAAATGGCGCTTCTTCGCGTGCCCATTGTTGTGACGGTCATCGGTGAGGGTGGATCGGGGGGGGCGCTGGCGATTGCGGTGGGTGACACCATTTTAATGCTTGAAAATGCCTGGTATTCTGTTATTTCTCCTGAAGGTTGCGCGGCTATTTTATTTCACGACGCATCCAAAGCGGAATTGGCCGCGCAATCCCTGAAATTGACCGCTGAAGATTTAAAGAAGCAAAACATTATTGATGAAATTGTTCGCGAACCAGAAGGCGGGGCACATAACGACCCAGACAAGGTGGCGGCCAACTTAAAAGAATCCATTGTTCGATCCCTTAAGAAGCTGCAGGGGCTCAGCGTAGAAAAACTTCTCGAAAATCGTTTTGAAAAATTTCGTAAGATAGGCGCCTGGCACGAAAGCAAATCTGCTTCCTCCCGCCAAAATAAGAAGAAAAAATCCTAGGAGAACATCATGTCGTTAGATATCGAAGCGCATTTGGGTCAAGAATCCAAAGCGTTGTTAGAGCACAAATGCACCACCATTCCAAAAGAAACCATCCATTTGCCGGGTCCTGACTATGTGGACCGGATTTACGCCTTGTCCGATCGGCCCACACCCGTTCTGAAAAGTTTACAAGCCTTGTTCGACAATGGGCGTTTAAAGGGAACCGGATATCTATCCATTTTGCCTGTTGATCAAGGCATTGAACATTCAGCAGGTGCTTCATTTGCCCCCAATCCGATCTATTTCGATCCTGAAAATATCGTCAAGCTGGCCATCGAAGGCGGCGCCAATGCGGTGGCTTCTACGCTCGGAGTCTTGGGGGCGCTCTCAAGAAAATATGCTCACAAAATTCCGTTTATTCTCAAGATTAATCACAATGAAATTCTTTCTTATCCCAACACCTATGACCAAACCATGTATGGCAGTGTCAGACAGGCCTATGACATGGGAGCGGTGGCCATTGGAGCCACGGTTTACTTTGGGTCGGCGGAATCTCGCCGGCAAATTTGGGAAGTGAGCCAAGCTTTTCAAAAAGCGCATTCGCTTGGGCTTGGAACCATTCTCTGGTGTTATACCCGCAACAATGCTTTCAAAACCAAAGAAAAAGATTACCATGTCTCCGCTGACTTGACGGGGCAGGCCAATCACTTGGGTGTGACCATTGAAGCCGACATCATTAAGCAAAAACTGCCTGAGAATAACGGCGGTTACACAGCGCTCAATTTCGGAAAAACCCACAAGAAGGTTTACTCAGAACTTTCAAGTGACAATCCCATTGATTTGACTCGTTATCAAATCGCCAATTGTTACATGGGCCGAGCGGGGCTCATCAATTCGGGTGGCGCTTCGGGCGACAACGACTTTGCCGAAGCCGTCAAAACTGCGGTCATCAACAAACGCGCGGGAGGCATGGGACTCATTTCCGGCCGCAAAGCCTTCCAACGCCCCATGAAAGAGGGCGTCAAATTGTTGAATATGATTCAAGACGTGTACCTATCACCCAAGGTCACCATCGCTTAATATGTCAAAGACAATTGGAATCCTCACAGGGGGCGGAGATTGCCCTGGCCTTAACCCCGCCATTCGCGGAGCGGTGATGCGGGGGCTTGACCATGGTTTTAACTTTGTCGGACTCCTTGAAGGTTGGAAAGGATTGGTGGAGGGAAATTCCCGTCCGCTGAAACTGGAAGACGTTCAAGATATCGCGAAGTTGGGCGGGACCATCCTTAAAACATCCCGAACCAATCCCTTCAAACGTGAAGGGGCGGTTCAGAAATGTTTGGACAACTTTAAAAAACTCAAGCTGGACGCGCTTATCGCCATGGGAGGCGAAGATACTTTGGGAGTGGCCACCCGTTTGCACAGTGAACACAAGGTCAATGTGGTGGGGGTCCCCAAAACGATGGACAATGATTTGTCCTCCACAGATTTTACGTTTGGCTTTGACACCGCCACTTCTATTGCGGTGGATGCCGCTGAGAGACTCAAAGACACCGGAGCCAGCCATTCCAGAATCATGGTCCTTGAAGTCATGGGGCGGCACGCGGGTTGGGTGGCGCTTTATACCGGCATCGCGGCGGCAGCCGATTGGATTTTGCTTCCAGAGGAAGAGCCTGCCATCGAGAAAATGGTGGAACATCTCAAAAAAGTCCATGCGAGAAAAGGCGTGGCCTTGGTGGTTGCCTCGGAGGGAACCGAGCTTCCTCAATATAAAAATCAAAAAGAAGAAAAAGATGAATTTGGGCATATGTTGCTTAAAGAACGTGGTGTGGGCGAAGATTTGGCCAAACTGATTGAAGAAAAAACAAAAATTGAAACCCGTTCCGCCGTTATTGGACACATTCAAAGAGGGGGATCCCCCACTTTGTTTGACCGCATCTTGGGACTTCGCGTGGGAGCCGCGGCCTCTGATCTCATCGCGAAAGGAGACTTCGGTAAGATGACCGCCCTTCGCGGCACCGAGGTGGTGGCTGTTCCTCTCAAAGAAGCCACGGGAATACTAAAAGTGGTCACCCCTGAATGGCTCAAATTGGCAGAGGTTTTTTGGAAGTAAAGATGGAGTCAAACCATCCCAACATTCCAGGCGTTCAGGAGTTGTTGGAAAGTTTGGTACAAGAAGGAAGCGAAGAGTTTGCAGCCAGTCAACCACAAGTCTTGAAATATGATTTTTATTCGAGCGGTTACAGCGTGCAACTTTCCTCTCAAGGGAAAACCATACAGGTCAAAGTTCCTTCTGAATGGATTGATCAAGCCCATGACACCTTTAAGCGTAAACGATTAAGACGGGCCCTTGAAGCAGCTTTCGAAAAAATTTCCCCTCCTGAAAGTTAATGCACCAATTTGAATTTCGAATTTCCTACGCCGACACCGATCGCATGGGTGTTGTGTATTACGCCAACTATCTCACGCTTTTCGAACGGGGGCGAACCGAACTTCTCAGAGAAATAGGTCTTCGTTACAGGGATTTGGAAGAAGTTGAAAAGGTTTTTTTGCCCGTTTCCGAAGCGTCTTGCCGCTATCTACATCCGGCCAAATATGATGATTTGATTCGCGTCACCACCCGCATTGGCGAATTGGGCGGGGCCTCCATTAAATTTTCCTATGAGATTTTTGACGCGGAGACCGGACGAAAAATTGCCGAGGGTTTCACCCGCCATCCGTTCGTCAACAGTCAATGGAAGCCCGTTCGTGTTCCTCAAAAACTCAGAGAAAAATTGACTCCCCTCACCGGACGATAAAGCGCGGGGTTGAATAGATGCCGGAATTGTGCGCTCATTTCGGATTGTGCGGGGGGTGTTCACAACAGAACGTCCCTTACGCGGATCAGTTGAGTGGCAAGGAAGCCGTGGTGCGGTCCCATCTCAAAGAGATCCCGGTTAAAGATTTTTGCTCCATTCTGCCTTCCCCTGACATTTTCTATTACCGGAACAAAATGGAATTTTCTTTCGGCAATGAAAAGGACCTCGAAATTTTGGGACGTCCTTCCCCTCAACCTGGGGTTCATTTGGGCCTCCACCCCAAAGGACGTTTTGCGTTGGTGACTCCCACCCCTCAGTGCTTGTTGTTATCTCCGGAAGCCCAAGAAATTTGTTCGTTGGTCGAGACCTGGGCCACCAAACACAAAATTTCGGTCTACGTCAGAAAAAATGGACAAGGAAATTTACGCCATTTGGTGATTCGTGAAGCGAAATCATCGAAAGAGCGCATGGTCAATTTGTTTGCGAAATCCGCGACCGAACAGGTGGACGCATTGGCTGAGGATTTAAAAAATTCAGGAATTCCCATTACCACCTTTCTATGGACACGAAACGATGGCCTTTCGGACGTGGCGCGCGGAAATCACCAGCAAATATTTTGGGGGGAGGGAATGATAACCGAGTCTGTGGGGGCGCTTCGTTTCAAGATTAGTCCCGATTCGTTTATGCAAACCAACACCCGCGCCGCCGAGATGATGCTGGAAGTTTTGCGGGAATGGATAGAGATCGGACACGGTCAAACGCTCATCGATCTCTATTGCGGGTCAGGGGCCATCGGGCTAAGTTTGAGCAAAAGTTTTGATGAAGTGATCGGTATTGAAATCAACAAGAGAGCGGTCGAAGACGCCTGGAAAAACGCAGATTTGAACGGCATTTCCAACGCCCGATTTTTGGAGGGAAAAGCCGAAGAGTTGGCGGCCTCCTTGCCAGTCAAAGACAAGGCTTCTCAAACCACGGTGGTGGTGGATCCGCCTCGGGCGGGGCTCCATTCTAAGGTGATTCAAACCCTGCTGGATTGGCAAGCGCCGCAGCTCTTCTATGTTTCATGCAATCCGGAAACCTTGGCGCGGGATCTAAAAGATCTTTCGACGAGATATGATATTCTCGCCGCTCAGCCGATGGACTTTTTTCCGCACACCGACCACGTTGAAACAGCTGTTCGGATGAAATTAAAAAAATGAGTAATACCCTTTTCCCCACGTCGTCGCCCCGGCAATCTTTTGGCCGGGGCCAAGGTTCTCCTCGAGAACACCTGGGCCCCGGCCAAGAAACGTGCCGGGGCGACGATAGTCACCTGTTTTTTTGCAAATTAACATGAATTTGAGATTTCGTACTATATCGATATGTCCATTGTGTCTGTTCATCAGATTTTAGAAACCCTGAACCCTCCTCAGCGGGAGGCCGCCGAACATGTGGACGGACCTTTACTGATTCTTGCGGGGGCTGGATCGGGGAAAACCCGGGTGATTGTGTGCCGAACCGCTCAATTGATCGCGCGCGGCGTGGCTCCATGGAACATTTTGGCGGTGACCTTCACGAACAAGGCGGCTGCTGAAATGAGGCAGCGGGTGAACACGCTCTGTCCGGGGTCGGGTGCGGCGGTGTGGGTGTCCACCTTTCACGCATTCTGCGCCAAATTTCTTCGGGTCGAAGCCAAGAATGTGGGGCTGGACCCGAACTTCGTGATCTACGACGACAACGACCAAATGGCCATCATCAAAGAAATTTTGAAGGAGATGATGCTCACCGACAAAGAATGCGCGCCGCGTCAGGTGCTTTCCGCCATCTCCCGCGCCAAAGACGATATGTTGGATTCGGGGTCTTACCTCATTCATGCTCAGGCCCATGCCGATCCGTTTCGAGAGCGGGTGGGCCGTATTTATGAGGCGTATTCCAAAAAGCTGAAAGCTTCGATGGCGCTTGATTTCGGAGATCTGATCATGAAAAGCGTCGAGGCTTTTCGGGACAATGAAAGGGTCCGGGAAAAATATCAGAAACGGTTTCGGTACTTGATGGTGGATGAGTACCAAGACACAAATCATGCCCAATATTTATTGACCAAATATTTGGCGGGACCCGAAAAAAACATTTGTGTGGTGGGAGATGATGATCAATCCATCTACTCTTGGCGCGGAGCCACCATTCGCAACATCCTCGAGTTTGAACGGGACTATCCGGGCGCCAAGGTGGTCAAGCTTGAGCAGAATTACCGGTCGTCCTCGAAAATTATTGAGGCGGCTTCTCGCTTGATTCAGCTGAACACGCGTCGAAAAGAAAAGAAAATGTGGACCGACAACGCGCCGGGTGAGGATGTGGTTTTTGTTGAAATGGCCAACGAGCAAGAGGAAGCCCGATATGTCATGGATCAAGTGTCGGCGCTTCGGGGACGCGGCGTGAACTTAAAAGACATCGCGATTTTCTACCGGACCAACGCTCAATCCCGCGTGTTTGAAGATGCGCTCCGGCGTTTGGCGGTTCCCTACACCATTGTGGGGGCGCTCCGTTTCTATGAACGGGCTGAAATCAAAGACGCGGTGGCTTACCTCAGAGCGGTGGTAAATCCGAAGGATTCGCTCAGTCTCAAACGGGTGGTCAATTTGCCAGCCCGGGGCCTTGGTAAAAATTCGCAGAGTCTCTTGGAACAATATGCCGCCACGCAAGGAATTTCATTGTGGGAAACTTTTCAACAATCGGCCCAAGTGGCTGGTATTTCACCGGCGGCGCGGGCGGGAGTGAAAAATTTTGTTGAGCTCATTGAGCGGTTCCAGAAAATATCAGAAGAGCAGCCGGCGTCGACGGTGGTGAGAAGAATGCTTGAGGAATCGGGATATTGGGACAAGTGGGCCAGCGTCGCCGACGAGGACCCGGAAGCCGCGGAGCGTTTGGACAACCTGCAAGAACTCATCAATGCCGCCAAAGATTTTGAAGAGAGAACCAAAGCCGATCAAGGGGATCCCCTTCCCACGGTGGCCCGTTTCCTGCAGGAAGTTTCCTTGATGACGGATTTAGACGACTGGGAAGATCAAGGGGGAACATTGACGTTGATGACTGTGCATTTGGCCAAAGGACTCGAGTTTCCTGCGGTGTTCGTGACAGGCCTCGAAGAAGGACTTTTTCCGATTGGAGATGCCGCGTTTGATCAAGATGAGTTGGAGGAAGAGCGCCGCTTGGCCTATGTGGCGATGACGCGGGCGAGAGAAAAACTTTACTTGACCTCGGCGGCCAGTCGGCGGATTTTTGGGACCCCTCGCATGAACATCCCCTCCCGTTTTATTGAAGAGGCCGGTGTGGCTTCGGTTCGCTCCGCTCAAAACTCCGGGGGATGGGGGAAAACATCTTCCATGAGCGATGACGATTTCAACCAAACCTTGGGCGTGAGTGAGGATATGAACCAGGATGTTGGTGAGGCGTCTCCCTCAGCGCCTTTGGCGTTGCCGCGTGTTCGCCGGCTTCCCAAAGTGGGACAACGCGTCACCCATCCTGATTTTGGCCAAGGAAAAGTGTTGGACGTGGAGGGCTCTGGGGATCACGCCAAGGTCACCATCCTTTTCAACAACGGTTCCAAGAAAAAACTCTTGTTAAAATACGCCCCTTTGGAATTTTAAATATATGGTGACCTTACAACCTCATGTTTTTTTACGAAGAAAACTTCAGGCAAACGTCATCCCGGCCCTTTTTCGAAAGCGAAGCGTTTGCGGACAAATGGATAAGCCGGGATCCAGCCTCTCCAGAGAAGGCATCGAGACCGTCACGTCTTCTTCCGGAACGACTGGATCCCGGCTTATGCACTCCTTGTCAATCTCATCTTTTAAAAACTGGGCCGGGATGACGGCGTTGGCTAACGGACTCTTCCGTTGCGATGAGGCTGCGTTATGAATAAACAAATTATTTCCTTAGAAGATGTTCGGCACGTGGCCAAACTGGCGCGTATCGCCATGTCGGAAGAGGAACTGAAAAAATACCAGGTCCAACTGGAACGGATATTGGCGCACATCGCGAAACTGAAAGAGAAAAATACCGAGGGCGTTCTTCCCACCGCGCATCCGTATGAAACCGCGACTCCGTGGCGGGAAGACATCGCCAAGCCGTTTGCCGATCTGGAAGCCCTTTTTAAAAACGCCCCTGAGATGGAGGAGACGTTCTACCGGGTTAAGAAGGTCATCGAATAATGGACCTCCATCAACTGTCAGCCGTCGACATCGCCCGAGGGGTTCAATCCAAGAAATTTTCCGCTTTCGAGGTGGTTCAGGCTTCCTTGGCCGCCATCAAGAAAATTAATCCCACCCTGAATGCCTACTTGAGCGTCGAAGAAAAATCATTGGAGGCCGCCAAAGCGGTGGATGAGAGAGTCCGTTCCGGTGAAAATCCGGGCCGATTGGCCGGCGTGCCCATTGCCATCAAAGACAACATGATGGTCAAAGGCCAGCCCACCACCTGCGCGTCCAAAATTTTAGGGAATTACATCGCGCCCTATGACGCGCATGTGATTGAGAAGTTGCAACAAGAAGGCGCCATTATCGTCGGGAAAACCAATCTGGATGAGTTCGCTATGGGCTCTTCCACTGAAAACTCCGCTTTTGGTCCCTCTCGAAATCCGTGGGACACTTCCCGCATTCCAGGCGGTTCCTCCGGGGGGAGCGCGGTGGCCGTGGCGACGAGAACGGTTCCCATCGCGCTCGGCAGCGACACCGGCGGGTCGATTCGCCAGCCCGCTTCTCTCTGTGGTGTTTTGGGCTTGAAGCCGACCTATGGGCGGGTTTCCCGTTATGGCGTGGTGGCCTTTGCCTCCTCGCTTGATCAAATCGGCCCATTCACGCACAACGTTGAAGACATGGCGGTGACCCTCTCCATCATCAGTGGCAAAGATGAACGCGATTCAACCTCCGTGGACAAACCCGTGCCGGACTTTTCTTCTGAACTCAAGAAGCCCATCCAAGGTTTGCGGGTGGGGATTCCCAAAGAATATTTTGTGGAAGGAATGGACGCGGAGGTTCGAAATGCCGTTCTCGAAACGGCAAACGTTCTCAAAAAGCTGGGCGCCGATATCAAAGATATTTCGTTGCCCAATTCCGATTCCGCCTTGGCGGTGTATTACATTCTGGCCCCCAGCGAAGCCAGCTCCAATTTGGCCCGCTTTGACGGCATGCGTTATGGATTCAGGAATCCGACCGCCGCCAACCTAATTGAACAATATGGTTTGAATCGCCACGATGGGTTTGGGCCCGAGGTCAAACGCCGTATTATGATCGGCACGTATGCTCTCTCTTCCGGTTATTACGACGCTTTTTACGCCAAAGCCCAGAAAGTTCGAACGCTCATCAAACGCGATTTCGATCAAGCCTTTGCCGAGGTGGACATCATTCTCACCCCCGTTTCGCCCACCCCCGCTTTTAAAATCGGAGAAAAGGCGGACGACCCTTTGACCATGTACCTCTCAGACATTTGCACCATTCCCTGCAATCTGGCCGGAATCCCCGGAATTTCGGTTCCGTGCGGATTGACCGCGCAAGGCCTCCCCATTGGGGTCCAGTTTTATTCCAACCTTTTCCAAGACAGTTTGTTGCTCCAGGTTTCCCACGCTTTCCTCTCCCAAACCGGCTGGCACAAGAAAACCCCGCAATAACTCCTCCAAAACGCCTTGAATTCACAGCGTGTTTTCAGGCTGTGACTTTCGTCGAAATTTAATCCGGATTAAAGGACTTCTTAAGACGCGGCCGTCTATGATGCGTTATCTATGCATTCGCTATTTTCAAGAACCCTAACTCTTGTCCTGGCCACTCTTTTGACTGCACAAACCGCGCTTGCTTCAACGGCGGAGGCGAATTTCTGGTCGGAGCGGCGAAAGGCCCATCAGCAGGCTCATCAGCGTCAATCCAGTCCCCAGTTCGCCTCCTTGGCCCCGACCCGAACAATGGGGACGAGCGCGCTACTCAATCAGCTTCCCTCCCTTCGCCCTCCAATCGCCTCAGAACACAAATGGAATAAAGCCGACAAAAAGAAATACGCCCAATTCTCCCGGTCTTTCCAATCGTTGATCCATTCGATCCCGCTCGTCTACGGCACCATTCAAGAAGCCCATGAGTCCACTGAGGATGAAAAGAATCCACCCGTGGTGTTGGTGCAAGACGTACACCTGAACAGCGAAGCCCAATCCAACATCGCCGCTCTGTTGCAAGAACTCATTGATCAAGGGCAGGTGGGATTGGTGGGAGTGGAAGGGGCCTTTGAAAAATTTGATTTCGCTCCCTTTCGCGCTTTTGCTGACAAAAAACTGACCCAACAGGTGGCCCAAGCTTTTATGGACAAGAATCTGTTGGCGGCGCCTTCCTTTGTGGGTGTGACCAGCCTGGTTGAGCCGCCGTTGTTTTGGGGGATTGATGACCGAGAGCATCACAAAGCCAATGTGGAGGCGTATCTGGCCACCAGAAAAATCAAGTCGACCGTCCAAACTGATATTTTTCTTCGCGAACGGGCGCTCGCGGAACAAAAGCGCGCGCTGTTTCCGCCCGATCTCCAACGTTTTGACGATCTGCGCTCCGCCCACCATCAAGGAAACGTGGGGCTGGGAACCTATGTAAAGAAGTTGGCGCCCTATGAGGAGGAGCATGATTTTGCCATCGAGCAATTTTTAGCGGCGCACAATATGGAGTTGGGTTTGGATTTCGCGCGGGTCGAATTCGAACGGAAATCGGTCATTGAAAAATTGACCCGCTCATTAAATGAGGCCGAGGTGTCGGAGCTGGTGTCGCAAAGTTTGGCCTACCGCGGGGGTCAGATGGGGTTTGGAGTTTATTACCAAAATCTCAAAGACCTTTGCCGTCGAAAGGGAGTGGACCTCAAAAAATATCCGGCTTTCGACAATTACATCCGCTATGTCCTGCTTTCGGACGGCATCAAAGCGGAATCGTTGTTCGCGGCCGTTCATCACATGGAGGAACGCATCGCGGACCGGTTGGCAACCACACTCAAGCAAAAGGACCTGTTGACTCAAAGCGATCTGCTGGCCCTTTCCCGCAAATTGATTGATTTCTCGCTCACCCCCCAAGAGTGGGAGGAATATCGAAAGCTTTCAAAGAATAATTCCTCCCCACTTGGGAAGAATGGGGAGGAATTAGAGCCGCGTTTGAAAAATTTTGAAAGGTTCTATGAGCAGGCCGACCTCCGCAGTCACAAGATGATCGAGAATCTGCTGGCGCAGATTCCAAACTCGAAATCCGAAATCCTAAATCCTAATGAAGGATCAAATCAGAAATCTCAATTCCCCAATATAAATGAATTAGGATTTAGGATTTCGAACTTGGGAATTCCAAAACCGAAGGTTTTGGTGGTCGGCGGCTTCCACACCGAACTTCTCACCGCGCTCTTCAAAGAAAAGAAAATTCCCTATATCGTGGTGTCCCCCAAAATCACCAAGATCGAAGACGAATCGGGGGTCAGCTATTTGTCGGTCTTCTCCCGCGAAAAAACACCGCTCGAAAAAATCTTTGAAGGCCCCAAATTGTTCGTGAACCCTCCCACCACGAACATCACCTGGCGCGCCCTGGCCGTGGCCTTGCTGGCCGCGATCACCTACACCTCGACCCAAACAAACCCCGTCAAAGTGAAAACCAGGGAAGGAGCAGAGATTGAGGTTCACGTGCCCGAGGTGATTACCGACCTTGAAAAATACCGGCCCCTCACCTCGGTATTCACCGAAACAGGCCTTTTGTGGGTTCTAACCTCCTTGATCAATGGGACGTTATCTTTGCTTGGCACGCCGGACTTACTGTTGGGGATGGCCTCTCTCTTTATCATCCCGTTATTGGCCTTTGGTTTCGCATGGGCGCATGCGGATTTTCGAAAGAAGTTGAAACAACAAGGTTTCCGAGCGTTCGCGTCTCAAGAATTTTTACAGAGGTTGTTCGGGGGGTTGGCCCTTATTTTCATTCTTTATTTTCAGCCAGGATTGGAAGGGTTTTTGAGGAGTGCTTCCCTTCACCTGATTCCAAATTCCTTTTATTTTATACGGACCAACTCCTCGCACACCCCCATTGGTAGGTGGTTGAACCAAACCATTATTAGAAAATTGTTGCCTCTTTCTATCGGTCATCGAGATGGCAGAGACGAATCGGTTGAGTTCGTTACACTTGCTTTTCCTGCCGCTCAATCGACCAAAAACGCAACCTCAAATGGGGGATGGACTTTCA
Organism: Elusimicrobiota bacterium; assembly: GCA_022072025.1. NCBI lineage: Bacteria > Pseudomonadati > Elusimicrobiota > Elusimicrobiota bacterium. Next base: position 93,433 of record JAJVIP010000015.1, on the reverse strand, counting down.
AAGGGTCGGCCAATATTGGAGGTGAAAAGGAGAAAGAGTTTTGGGTTGACTCCAATAACGAATTGTGGATTTTTAAACTCAACAGAAAGGATTCTTACCGGCCTTACGCTGCTCGTCTTTTCTACAAGATCGCCTCTCGTTTGCGATTCGCGGTTCCAATCTATCGAGCCTATCGGACCTACAAGGAGGGGACTGTTATAGAAGGAACCTTGGAAAAAGTGATGATGAAAGAAAATAATAAAAATTCGGATTGGAGAAATCTAGATAATCAAGCCATACACGATCGATTTAAGGTTGTGGCCTTACCGAATCTAAAAGCCAGTAATATTCCGGTCTCCAAGATGACTCAGAATCAGATAAAGAATGTCATGGAGGAATTGGTCCTCGATTGGCTTTTGTCCAATCATGATTCTCATGTGGGGAATTTCCTGGTCGCTGAAGACGGCACTTTAATTGGAATTGACAAGGAACAGCCCTTTAAATTCTTTCCCAATGACAAATTAGAACTTCATTGGAACCCCAATCAATTGGATCCTCCAGTCTGGCACAGTGTTGTGCTCTATTTGCTCATGAACAAGAACCTTTCGATGAATTGGGTTGCCGACATTATCGCGAAGCTTGAAGCGATCGATGACGATGAGCTCAGGATCTTGCTGCGCCCCGTCGCAATCAAATATGTGGAAAGCCATTCGAAGCACATCCAGGATCCCGACGAGTTTATAGAGGCAGTAATAAGGAGGAAAAATAATCTTAGGGATAATTTCAGTTCATTTTTTAATTCTTTAAATCGGGCCATTGGGGCGGTAGGACTCAATAAAAAATTAATTTCCTTGAGACAAAAGCCCGATTACGCTCTCGGGTTAAAAGAATATCTGGGAATTTACAAAGGAACTCTATTGAGCAATGCCTTAGGCCTTTCCAGTAACCCCAAAAAATCAGTTCTCTCTCAGTCGTTATATGGAAAACTCAACAGTCCCCATATCCCTCCAATAAATCTTCTGGCGAATTTTTTCAAAAATGAAATTTTTACAAAGAAGCCAGTTCCTCCTCAGCCCGTTGTTGGGGGGATTGTTTTTAATCCTCAACCCGCATTTCAGCAGGGGTTGGCCACGCTTTATGGACAAACCAAGGAATTTTTAGAGGAGGTTCGTAATACTCTGGCCAGTGCAGATAATTTTATTTCATCGGTTAATGCCCAATTTAACCGGCTTAAATCGAGGGCTCCCCCAGGTGAATTGGAAAAAAAGCGTGATTCCATCAAGGCAGAGATAAAAAATCCTGGGAGTCATACAAAACGGCTCAAGGCGATGTTTCGGCTTTTGACAGCTTGGGTGGAGCGCGTGGTTGATGCGCGTTCAAATTTCCATCGCGTTTATTTGGCCCGGGATGCCGGAATTTTTCACGCGGTAGATCAGGCTTTGGACCAAAACCGAACAGTTTCCATGGAAGGCAATGCTGGTTCCTCGGTATATCACCTGAGTCGGGCGAGAATGTCTGGAGAAAAGTCTGAACATGTATATGCCGTGATGCACAATATCTGTATTCAAGCTAAATATAGTGTTGTTGGGGAAAATCTAAAAATGCTCAATAGCAATATTCGAAAGGGGTTTGATGCCGCTTATAATAACGATCCTTCCTTCCGTTTTATTGCAGATGAGGTTCTCAAGGAGTTAATAGAAATTGGGTACCACAATCAGCCGGCTCTGTTGTTTGTTGATACCGGGTTTGTGGGGACTGTTCCTTTCTTTTTGAAATGCTTGCTGGACCGGCACTGGGAGGGGAGAAAAGAACCCACAACCATAAACGGGGAACCTCGAGCCCAGGTTGCCCTTGTGGAAACCAATGGAATTGGGTTTGCCAAAGCGCTTTTTGGTTTCTCGTTGGACCTTTTTTCAAACGAACAAAAAAATGTCTTGAAGAAATTTCAAACATCACATTCCCTTGGAGCTTCATTGGAAGGAGCCACTGATCATCCCATCCGTTTTAATGATGATTCTTGGTTGATAGAGGAAACAGACGCGGCGACACAACTTCAATTTTATTTCGAAAAGATATTGGCTTTACAAGCCGTTCTGGAACATTTATCGGAAATTGAAGTGAAAGATGACGCATATGCCCACTTCAAAAACCTTTCTGATATCTATGAATTGATCAATTTAGACAGAAAAGAAAATCTGGGTGATCTTGAAAATCAGAATCAGATTGCGGAATTATTTTCTCCTTTGACAAAAGAACAATTCAAATCTATGTACATACAAAATTACCTAAAAATGCAAGGTTCCCCTCAGTTGAAAAGTCATTATTTTACCTGGTTGTATTTCGTGATCCTTTCTTTTGCATTCTTTTTCGTTTCAGAAATTGGACTTTTTCTAATTGGAGGGGTTGTCCTCTTTCAACTATTGATTCCAACCTTGAAGGGGTTGTTCTCGAAAAAAGAAAAATCTAAGCCCGTCGATCCATGGGCCGGGTCCACAATTATTTCCTTTGGGCACACTTTTTTCGATGTGCAGACCACGTCACAATTGCCATGGCACAAACGCATGGTTCGGAAAGTGGTCTCATTCACGAAAAAAGTTTTTGGCCAAAAAGAAGGAGGGAATAAGCCTTTCAGTATTTTTAATGAAAGCCACAAGGAGCTTTCTCAGCAAAGACAAAACGCGGGGGGGCGAAGGAGTCCTTGGGTTCATGTCTTGTGGGTGTTGACCCACCCCCTCGCCGCCGCGTTGACGGAGACAGCTGGCCTGAAGCTGATTTGGGAAGTGGCCGCTTGGGGGTTGGACCAAGCGGGGATGGGAGGGTCGGTTGTGGCGGTGGGGTTGGCCGTCGCGCTCATCGCGGGGGTGTTTGCCGCGGCTCATGAAGATGTGAGAGTTCAAGCGAGGGAGCAGGGTTGGGCGTCCGCGCTCCGGTCCTGGCCGTTCGGGTGGCGCCTGATGGGGGGTCTCCTCTTCGTGTCCCTTTTCTATTTCGCGCCAGGGTGGGACGGAGTGGCATGGAACCTCGCCATCCACGGAGGCCTCAACTTGATGGCGTTGGTGATTCAATTGGTTCGAAACCACTTCCCCAACTCTTGGCCCGGCCGTTGGATCAATAACTCCTTTTTGCGGCACTTGTTGCCATTTTCCATAGGGGGAACCTTTGAACAGCAACTTGAGCAGCGAATTTCCTCGCAACCGTATATTACTGACATTATCAATATCCTCGAGGAGTCTAATCCGAAGTTGGATTCACATGAGCAATTCAATGTTCCACAAATCCTAGAGCAGATTCACCAAATTCAAAACGGGCAAGCATCCATTACGGCCATTCCTGAGCGCTACGGTTTAAGAAGAAAAATGGCGCGATTAATGATTATGCACAGTCGAAGCTTTGAACAGCTTCGTTCCTTTGTGAGTGAAATTGGCCCTCTTATCCCCAATGACGGAAGCAATCGGCCTACCATCTTTCCAGAGCAATTGATCAACATCATCAATGGATTGGAGGTACTTCCCTCCCCGCATTTGGATTTGGAATTGGTTCCAAGAAACTATCAATTATGGTCGACGCTCCGCGTCATGTTGCTGATACAGGATGCGGACCTTGAGGATGAAGACAAAAAGGCTCTCTTGGCTCAACGGGCGGAGGGAAAATTTGATCAAGATGTTAATGATCAAGACCTCCAAAAAGCCATTGCCGCCATTCAAAAAGCTAAGGCCCCGACGTCTGGGCAGACGCCCGCCGATCTGGCCATAGCCTTTGCTGAAAGAGTGATACGCCGATTAGATTTGGACAGAATTGCCGAGGCGGAGCAGGGTTTGGTGAGCTCAGATGTTCCCTCAGACACAGCAAATCGCTTACGTAATGAATTAAACAAACTGAAAAAATCTCAGTATGCAACCGGACTTAAATTCGCTCGAAATAATCTACTGAAGGGTGATAAAGCGGCAATGAAGAAATTCTATGAAGCAAGGAGTAAGTTGTTCAGCCAAGACCCAGAATTAGGTGAATATTTTTCCAACGGCTGGGGGGCGCGACTGAATGTTCAATCTGAAACTTCAGTAAGAACTGAACCGCTGAAACCCAGCGTTGCCACGAATGCGCAACCTGCCAATCCAAGTCCTTTAGAGAAAACGGATTCCGTCACCGTTCCAACTGCCCCAGTTTCACCCTATGCCCAACTGGACAATTCCGCATTTTTGGCTTCGGCGCAAACGCTTCTCTTGGCCATGGAGAATTTCATCAATGGAAATCAACAAACACATGATTCCTTAAAAGAGCGAACGGCTATGGCCCAGGAGGTGGCCCGTCGATTGGCGGGGGATAATCTTGAAGAAGAAGCGAGGAGAATTTTCCAAGCATTCACGGTGGCCAACAGCGCTGTTGCTGAAATATTGACGATCAGAGGATTGGTCAAGGGCCTTAGAGGCGCCATTGCAGCGAATGATCATGGCGCAATTGAAACAATGAGAGACCAAGGCGATCGTTTACCAGTCCCAGGGAGAGATAATATATACCGAAACTCAATTTTGAGGGAACAAACGACTTTTCTTAATGAGATAAGACAAGTCAATCGGGCGGCCACCCAGGGAAAAACCGTATCCGCACCACCACCAGCGATTGAGGTAAAGTCGACGGAAGAGTCTTCCCACGAAAATGAAGAATTGATGCGCGTTCGAGATCAAGCTCGTGAGGAAATTAAAAGGCTGGAGTCCCTGATTGAAAATTATCAGTCTAGAAATGGGAATTTGCCTGAAATTTCGACAGAGAACTTGGACGGTTTCCTCCGTCAATTAGAGAGATTTCCTTCAAATGAAGATATTCAAAACCTAATTAGAAAACTTCAATTGACACGAGAAGCCGTTGTGGAATTGCAGCGACTGAGAAATATGGTCAGAACAGTGCGGGAAGCTCAACAAGTCGGTTTTTCTAATCTTGTTGCGGAAATCAGCAACGAATTTGATGTCGAATTGGATCATTTAGCGGCCCACTCTCCCTCCGGGATAATGAAAGTAGCCATTGACCTGGGGCATTACGCGTTGAGAAATGCATTGAGGGGTCCAATGAAGGGTGTCAGCGATGTTCCCGACGTCACGGAAAATAATCCTTATGTGATTATGAGGGCTCAATATAAAGGATCCTTGGGGAATATTGGAGATGCTCACATCATAGCCGCCTATAATCAACATCGTCAACTCTACAGCGACCCGAATCGATACGCCAACCTCTCCCCAAGAGTGCAGGCGGAAGCCGCTCGGCGTTTACGAAATTTAGACCGGGCTTTTCTTCACATTGCCCGGGAAAGGGGCCCCGAGTTTAGGCAATCTGCAAAAAGGGCGGGAATTAATCTCGATCAACTATCCAGGGACTATCCGGAAGAGAATGACTCAGGTGAGAGTCCCAACGAATCGACTTCAGGAGGCGGCAACCCCAATAATCCAGGTTCTTCTCGTTTTCTTCCACTTTTGATAGGGGCCCTCACCGCAGGTTTATTGGGGTCTGTTGACAAGCCCTTGTTCGCCGGCACGTTCATGTCGTCGGCAAGTCAGGTGCTGCTGGACGTTATGAACGACGGGACCTCTATCATCAATGTCTACTCTATCTACATAGCCTGGCTCTTCGTTATCGCCGCATGTATCACGCTTCTGGTTGGATTTTATTCCAGATGGAAAAACAAAACCCCCGACAACCAAATTAATCAAACCGCCCATCGATTGGCGGAGTTGGCCAAAATGACCGCGAAAGGGAACGAGGCCCAGTTGCTTCAATTCCTGACGGAAAATGTCGTTTCGGTCAGTGACCTCGGCGGAGCCCGCGCCGCTAATAAGGACCAGGCCTTTTTAAACGACCTCCAAAAACACATTGAAGAAGGGTCGTTCGATGGGCTCTTGCAAGCTGAATTAAAAAGACAAGATTTAACCCGTCAGGATGTCAATGTGGATTTGCTTCTGGCGATTTTGATGGCAATGGGGTTGGGCAAGTCAGAACCGCAAAAGAAAGCCACTCAATTAACAACCGCTGTGGAGCGGGTGTTGACGATTGATGGAATACTCCATGAGAAAATCATGCGGAGTTCGAGGCCCGATGTGTTTGTGAGGGGAGCGCTTTTAAGAGCGGGGGTGTCGTCTAAGACACCGGTCAGAATTTGTCTCAGCCCGGAGATCGCGGGGCAAGACGAGGTGCAAAAATATTACCAGGGTTTGGTGGTGAAAATCAGCAATGAAAATTGGACGGGATCCATTCAAGTGGTGAATTTGCCTGATGGAATCATTGTCGATCAGAAAATAGACATTCTTGCATTGCAGCGCACTTTACGTATTGCCCATGCGGATATGATGCTCATCCGGCCTCAGCATCTTGATCCGCTAGAAATTGATCCCAGCTCTGAATCATATGCGGATTTTAAGCGACTTCAATCGATTTCGCAGATTTTTGAGGTGTTAGTGCCGTTGGATAACCCGGATGTGGACCGGATCATTGAGAGGCTCCGCGCCGTTCTAGAAAAGGCTTAAGAACCTACCGAGGGAAAATCAGAACATCAAAGGTCGTCAGGTGACGGGGTATGAATGCGGAATCGGCCAGGTTCCAACACAATCAGACGCCCTGCGATTTCTTCTTCGGATAATACGGCGATTAATTTTTTTATGGTCGCACAAATTTCATTGATCGATAGAAGAAACGTTCTTAGAACAATAATCCCCCCTGTTTCTCGTGCGTCAAAGGCGATGATGTTGCTGAAGTCGAGATCTCTTGTGAGGATAATTCCTTTTTCTCTAGAGGCAAGCTTGTAAACGGTATTGTCGCTGGCTGGAGAAGGCAAGAGATTTCTCGCATAAATCACATCGTGGCCATCCATGGCGAGGGATTCTCCCACCGAGTTGGGGAGATTGGCGTCAATGATGAACTTCACGATGCGCCTCAGGCGCTAAGCCGGTATTCTTGCTCGTTGGATAGGACGGCCGCGAAAAGAAGGACCGCGTGGATGTCGTCATCCGAGAGGGGTGGATATTCGCGCTTAATTTCGTCAATTGAGGTTCCCAGCGCCATTGCTTCTAAAATGACATGGATGGGCGTCCGAGTCCCTCGAATGCAAGGTTTCCCATGCTGGATATTCGGATCAACCGTAATACGTTCCAATAGTTTTTTGTCCATAGAAAATTCCATCTTGCCTCCTTGAATGGCTTGGTTTCTGGAGGGATGGCGCGAAGTATATCACAAGGGAGTTTTCCGAAAGAATGCGAAACCCTAATTTCTTCTTTCCTCCTACTCAAACTCCGCGAAGCGTTCGTCAAAGCGTAAGTGGTATGATGGCACCGCTTATGGCCATCGACAACGTTTTTGAAGCCGTGTCACACGATTTCGGGAAAGGAAAAATTCCTTGCGTGATCATTGGGGGGTTGGCTGTTAACTTTTATCAGTACAATCGGCAAACCACCGATGTGGACTTTTTGATTTGCAAAGAAGATTTCGCCCGGGCCTGTGATGGATTGAAGAAGCTCGGATATAAATTGGTGCATCAACAAGAAAACTTCGCTCAGTTTGAAACAAATAAAAAGGGGCTGATGGACGTCGACTTAATGTTTGTTGACAAAGAAACCTTGGGCGAAATTTTGAAAGACGCGCAGGAGATCATTATCAGGGGAAATATTTTCCTGGTTCCATCACTCTGGAATTTGATTGCCCTTAAGCTTCATTCCAGCAAAGGGAGCAAGTTTCGAGAATTAAAAGATTTGTTGGATGTGGTTTTACTGGCCAAAATGAACAATGTGGACGTCCATGGTGAAAAGTTTCGGGATTTTTGTTTAAAGTATGGAAACGACGACCTCTACCGAAAAGTTGTTGAACATTCCCCAAAATAAACCTCATGAATCCATTAAATCTTCCCAAAATAAACGACGGTTTGTTGCATAAGCCCCTCCGAAACATAGATGAAATTGTGGATTTTCTGCTGGTGGCTTTTAAAAATAACTGGGTTGATAAAGAATCGGTGCGTTTACAGAAAAGAGGGACCCATGTTGATCATCCTTTCAGAATTCTTCCCTTAAATTCCCCCTCATCGAAATTCCCGCCAAAGCCGGGGCCCCGGACGTAAGTCCGGAGGGACCCATTTTTTTAGTTGCCTCTGGCAACGTTTGATTATTCGCTTCATTATTAAGGCATGAATTGCCCTTCTTGCTCGTTTGTGAATGCCGATGGGGTTCGCTATTGCGGGCACTGTCGAATGAGCTTCTCACCCCTGAATGTGACCTTCTCGCGCGTGCGGGTGCATTTGGCGTGGATTTTTAAACGGGCGAACGCCGGTTTTCTCTCCGGGACTGTGGCCTGGTTTTTTATCCCCGCTTTAAGCCGTGTGATTTCGCTGGAATCCACCGCCGTTCTTCATTTTTGCATTCAAGGCCTCTTGGGCGGCGCTTTTTTGGGGACGGTGGATGGAATGGTGGAAGAATCCACCTCCAAAACGTTTCGCGGGGGACTCATGGGCGCAATAGGAGGAGCGATGGGGGGGGCGGTGTTCGGTTATTACAGTCCGCAATTAACAAATGAGCAGACCGCTTGGGGCCTTTTTGGATTTTGGGGAATGGCGGGACTTTTCATTGGGATGGTGAGCGCGTTGTGGGAAAGAACCTCCTTGAAAATTATTTCAGGGGCCTTGAGCGGCCTCTTGGGTGGGGGGGTGGGCGGCACCTTGGGTTACGCGGTTTATGCCTATCTCATTCAAGAATTTTCGCCAGAGGGATGGTTCCTTCGGCGTTTGTGTGAGGGGTTCACGGGTGGAATCATTGGCGTCACACTTTGGTTTGCCATCGCGTTGGCTGAAAGGTTCATTATTTTCAAGCGGCGTCCCATTGACGGTAAAAACCACAAAACCTGCGATTTTTGCGACACGCACAACCCGTTGAATACCTGGTACTGTTCCAAATGCGGGAGCGTTTTGCAGCAGGCCGCGTCTCCCGCTTCGTTAAACCTTTCGCCGTTTCAAACCTTGGACCGCGTGCGCGGTTTTTTTCAGTTTATGGCCCGTTTGGCGGGCACCACCAGCGTGATCGCGGGGTTGGTGGTGTTTGTGGTTTTTTTACCCGTCAACAAAATGTTGGCTTTTGTGGCGGTGGTGTTGGTGGTGTTGGCTTGCTTTTCACTCCTGTTGCTCTTCTCTTCGATCTCTGAAGCCATTCAGATCTACATCAAAAAGACCTGAATTTTAGAGACGCAGTTTAGCTAAGTCCTCGTCCTTGGCGGGGAAGGGTTTTTTTAGATGCTTTTTGGCGGCGTCCCAAGACCCCCACCGGCGGAGTTGTTTGAGGACGGTTTGATATTGGGTTTTGGCGGCTTCTCTCTGTTTCAAAGCGTCTAAGGCGTAGCCTTTGTAGAGATGGGCCCAGGTGAAGAACGGATCTTTGATGGTTCCGGATTCAATGGCCAAATCAAAATTGAGAATGGCTTGGTCCCATTGCCGGCTTTTGAAGTTCACGGCGCCCAAGGCAAAACGTGATTGAACGGCAAATTGACTTTTGAAGGTTCCCTTGTCCACCATTTCCTGAAAATGTTTGGCTTCACTGGCGAGTTCATCGAGGCGTTGATGGTTGTAAAGCGCGATGATATGAAGCATTTCGATAAAGGGACTGGTCGGATATTCTTGTTTGAGCCCCACCAGGATCCGCAACGCCTTTTCTGGTTGGTTTTCGGGGTTGGAGTAGATTTCCGTCAGGAAAAGTTTGGAAGGGGTTTGAGCGTAGGTGCCTTGTGTGGCCGCGATGGTCAGTTCGTCAATGCCCACTTGGGGGTTTCCGCCCGATCCCAAAAAGGCCAATACGCGAACCACCGCCGGCAATGTGGCGACATAGTAATCGAAAATTCCCAGACCCATATTGGCATCTGTCATGCGAGGATTAACTTTGAGTGCTTTTCGTAAAAATTTGATGGCTTTTCTTCCAGTGAAATAGGCCGCCATCCACTCCTGATTGGTGGCCTGCCACCGGCCCAAGAGGCCATAGGCGCCGCCCAGCGTAAGGTAGCCCTCTCCGGTGGGATCTCCTCGGTCAATTTTTTCCTTGGAGAGGCGGATACATTCATTCACATCGCGTAAAAAGGGTTGGCTTTCAAGAGGATCTGTCTCCAAAACGTAGACGGAAAGCCGCCACCAATGCACCGATGCTTTTCCAAAAGCAACCATGGGATGCTCAGCGGCCTGCGGTTCAAGATCCTTAAAGATTTGGTCCGCTTCTTCAAATTCCAGATTGTACAGGTGGTGAAGCCCCTCGCGGATGGATTTATCCAGTTCGGGGGTGATGTTAAAAGGGTTGTGGGCCCCCACAAAGGTGGGAGGGCACACGAGCAGCGAAAGAGTCAGGAGAAGCGCGTTCGTTCTTTTCATGGCTTCAAACTTAACATGAAGAGAACAACGCCAGCCAGGCCCAATCGATAAAGAACAAAAGGCGTAAATGAATTGTTTTTTACATATGTCAATAGGATATGAATGGCCGCGAGACCTGATAGGAGGGACGTGAGAATTCCAATTGAGATGAAGGGATCCGTGATGTTTTGAAGAAGATAACCGCTTTTGAGGAGTCCGGCCCCCAAGGTGATGGGCATCGCCAAAAAGAAGGAAAAGCGAACCGCGGCTTCTCGCTTAAAGCCCAAAAAAAGAGCGGTCGCAATGGTGATTCCTGAGCGGGAAACGCCAGGCACCAGGGCGATGCCTTGAGCCAATCCAATCAGGAGCGAGTGTTTCCAGCTTAATTGTTCAAGGCTGATTTCTTTTTTTCCCCACCTGTCGCTGGCCCAAAGTCCCAATCCCATGACCGACAGCGTTCCCGCCAAAAGCGCGGGAGAGCGAAAGACGCTTTCCGCGTGTTTTTCAAGAATATATCCCAACACTGCACCCGGGAGGGTGGCCAACGCGATTTTCCAGGGAAGCGTGTGAGCCTCGGACCGCTTACCACAGAGGGATTCCCAAAATAAGCGAAGCATGAGCGCGACGTCAGTTCGGAAGTAAATAAAAACAGCCAACAGCGTTCCCCAATGAAGCGCCACATCAAAGGCCAAACCGGGATCGGGCCATTTGGTGAAAAAAGGGATCAGAATGAGGTGCGCGGAACTTGAAACAGGTAGAAATTCCGTTAGGCCTTGAATGGACCCATAGACCAGCGAATGAAAAATGGTCATTTCAGGTTATCTGGATCCCCCGAACGCTTTTTCCATCTCCTCCGCCATCCGTTCTTGTTCTTCGGGGGAAGCATTCATCATCTTTTTCATGAAATCAGCTTGGTTAAAAGCAGGTTTTCCTTTTTCGGATGACCCCGTCATTCCCAGCGCATTGTTATCCATAACTTGATAATCGGAGGGGATCTCAAAAAGCGAGGCCGGCAATGATTTTTTTTCAATTTTTGTGGCGACCATGGTCATCGATTGTCCTGACTTCAGATTTCTAGAAATGACCCGCAATGGAAAAAGCCCTTTTTCGGCGGCATTTTTTTCCCACAAACTGGGGGAGGCTTTGGTTCCCGGTTGATTTGTTCCACCCATAAAAAATGTTCCCAGGCCTTCGGCATTGCACGCTTCTCCTTCGGTCGATTCATCTTTGAAGGTGTAGATGGAACATTTCTGGCCCGCCACGGTGTCTTTTCGACCGGTGTCAACAAATTCCACTTTGCTCGATTTGGCGGGTTTTGTAGCGGGCGCGTCGGGCAATTTGTGTTTCATGGCCATCTTCTGATCTGGTACCAATGTGATGGTCATTTTTTCTGAAGGATAAAAAAGGATGGCGGCATTTTCATTTTTTTTACCTTCAACATTCATCCGCACACGGTTTCCTTTCACCTGATACATCAATTTTAACGGTTTGTTGGTTCCTTCACGAATTTCGTAATCAATATTTCCTTCAAACGCAGCGGCTCTCAAAAAAACAGGCAAGGCCACCAACAAAATAAAAGTCATCCAACGACGCATAATCCCCCCTCTGAATTCAAAAATTTACATGAGCTGAGCATACTTTTTTCGTGTCTCTTTAGCGTCTCGAGGGTTCTTTGATTCGTCATCCCGGCCCTTTTGTTAGAAGGTGCGGATCATAAGGAGAGCATAAGCCGGGATCCATCTTTTTCAGAGGATGAGGGGGCCTTCACCCCCTTCGCAGAAACGGCTGGATCCCGGCTTATCCGCTTGTCCACAATGGCGTCATTTCGGAAGAAGGGCCGGGATGACGACGTTCGTTGCGCATAACTCGAAACTTTTTCAGGTAAGAGACACTTTTTTCGACGGTTGTTTTTGAGCGCTTTGGCTGATATGCTCGTGAAACAATATGGGGATCTCGCATCAAATCATCGAAAACGTTGAAAAGGTGTTACTGGGGAAGCCCGAGGTGGTCCGGTTGTCGGTGGCTTGTTTTCTGGCGGAGGGGCATTTGTTGATTGATGACATTCCGGGCGTGGGGAAAACAACGCTGGCCCTGTCGCTGGCCAAATCCATAGGAGCTTCTTTTCAACGCATTCAGTTCACCAGCGATTTGCTTCCTTCCGACATGCTCGGTGTGTCTGTTTATAATCAAAAGATCCAAAATTTTGAATTTAAACCGGGCCCCTTGTTTCATTCCCTTGTATTGGCCGATGAAATCAATCGGGCCTCTCCCAAAACCCAAAGCGCCTTGCTGGAGTCGATGCAGGAGAGGCAGGTGTCGATTGATGGCCAAACCCACCCCCTTCCTCGTCCTTTCTTTGTGATTGCCACGCAAAACCCTCATGAACATCAGGGCACGTTCCCCTTGCCGGAATCTCAATTGGACCGATTCATGATGCAGCTCAATTTGGGTTATCCCAGCGCCGAGGCGGAGGCTTCCATTTTAAGAGGGGACTCGTTTTCTTCCAGGACCCAGCTCTTGGACCCAGTCGGAACGGTTCTTGATTTCCAAAAAGAAATTGAACGGGTGCGGGGGATTAAAGTGGACGAGAGTCTCGACCGATATATGGTGTCCATCGCTCAAGCCACTCGGAGTTCCGCGACCATTGAGATGGCCTTGAGTCCTCGGGGAACTTTGGCGCTCCGGCGTGCCGCTCAGGCCTATGCCGCAACACAAGATCGAGATTATGTGGTGCCCGATGACATCAAGGCGGTGAGTGGGCCTGTGATCGCCCATCGCCTCCGGCTTCGAGGGGCCAACTACAATGGGAATTCGGCCTTGGCCGCTCATCAAGTGGTTCACGAGATTCTGAATCAAATTCCCATTCCCGTTTGAGGGGCGCGCCCCAATGCGAACCCTGGGATTAAAAATGCCTTCTTGGGTTCGATCCGTCGTGTCTTTCTCTCGATCCCTCTTTAAAACCAAACGCCCCTTCAAACTCACCAAACCCGGTTGGATTTTTATTCTCTACACCATCGGTGTGGGCGCCGGCGCGATCAACACGGGCAACAATTTGCTCTATTTGGTTTTCGGCGTTTTTCTCGGGTTGTTGTTGGCGTCGGGTCTGTTATCGGATTTGAGTTTGTGGCGTGTTCGCGTGGATCCTTTGTTTCCAGAATCGGTTCGGGCCGGGGATCCATTTTCCATTTTTCTTCAACTGACCAATGAGAAAAAACGGCTTCCTTCTTTGTCGATACAAGTGTCCCTGGAGGGACGGATTGGAAAAACAGGGATTGTTTTAAAAAAACATTGTCCTTTTCTATCCGCGCAGGGCCGAGATCAAGTTCGTATTGAATGGACAGCCCCGCACAGGGGATGGTTTGAAGGCGCCTTTGTTCGGCTCAGCACCCGTTTCCCGTTTGGGTTGTTGGAAAAATGGTGGCAATTGAAAACCACCCTGTTCAATCAGAATGGATTTTTTGTCACGCCCCACGTGTTGCCGTTGGATTTTTCCCAATTGCCTTTGGCCCTGGCGGGAGAGGACGAACCCTCTCGGCAATGGGAGAAAGGCGACGGCAGCGTGCTTCAAGGCATTCACCCCTTTCGTCCAGGGGATAATCCAAGACGCATTCATTGGAAGGCGAGCGCCAAACGCGTGCCGGCTTATAGGGGGGACCAGGGCGCGTGGTTGGTGCGTGAAATGAACAAGGATGAAAAAGAAGAAATTGTTTTTCTTTGCCCGGGTCCGGAGCAGAGTCAAAATTTAAGTGATGAACAGGTGGAACAACTGGCTTCATTTTTGGCGTCGAGTTTGGTCGCTTGTCGGAGGTCGGGATATGTTCCAAAAATAATGGCGGAGAGCTTTGTGGTTGTTCACGAGCCGGCTTTTTTGGCGTTGTGGGACCCACGGAGAACTCCGAGCCCTCTGCTCAAAGAATCGATGGGTCCCAAAGTTCAAAGGGGAGTTGTTTGGCCAGCGCGGTCTCTCAATGTCCTGGAGGCGTTTCGTGTCCAGCACCTGTCTTAAATCCATTCGCCTGTTGGCATTTCTCGGAGCGTTTTCATTGATCATTGCCGGGGAGTGTCAGATGGCCTTCATTTTTGTTTTTGCGGCGTTCGGTTTGTTGGGCTTAAAAATTGAAAAATTTCCACACTTGGCCAAAATATTTGGGGCCGCTCAACCCGCCATGGCCATCTTTATTTTCTGCGTGGCCGTGATTGACTTTTTCTACTTGTCTCGATCCTTTCTCTTGACGGTGGCGCATTTTTTGCTCTCCGTTCAAGGGGTGCGTTTATTGTCAATTCGAACTCTTCGAGAAAGTTACGGCAGTTTGCTTCTTTCGTCTCTGATGATGCTCTCCGCCTCCACCTTGTCGGTGGAATGGACATTTTTTTTGATGCTGTTTATTTTCTTGTCTGGGGTAATCTGGACTTTGATGCTTTTGACCTTGCTCGATGATTCTCGGGCGCCAGAGAATTCCGAAGAATCTTTGCATGAAGGAAGTCTTTTGTGGAAAAAACTGATCCCCATTCTTCGGCGTTCAACCGGAGCGGCGTTTCTCACCACGGCGGCATGTTGCGCGGTGGTGTTCATAGCCTTCCCACGTCTCAATTTGCGGGGTTTTCGAGGTCAGTTTCTTCAACCGGTGCATAAGACGGGATATTCATCAAGCGTGAACTTGTCCGAGGGAGGGAGGATTCAAGAAGACAATTCCATCGTTATGCGGGTGGCGGTGAGTCCAGAACAGAAAATAATGTGGACAGGATACCTTCGCGGCAGATCCCTCGAAAGTTTCGACGGCGCGGTGTGGGAAAAGTTTCCCATGAAAACAGAACGGGTTTTTCGGCCTTGGTCCCGGCCTGTGAACCTGCCGAGCCGAGAGAAAAATTCAAAAAACCAACTCAAACAGCAGATTTATTTGGAATCGATGGATTCGCCGCTGCTTTTTTCTCAGTCACGTCCCACCTCTGTGGATATTGATCGCCCGTTTTTGGATATTTCTCATGACGGTTCCCTGCAACGTCGAGAGGGGGACAGTTGGCGAATTCGGTACGAAGTGGAGTCGTCCTTGTCACCCCTGGATCCGGTGGTGGGGGAGGAATGGGGAAATCGTCATCCCAGCCGGCCTTTGGCCAGTGCGCCCATAAAGGAACCGGAGCGGTTTCCCCGCAAGAACCGGGTTTTTCAACAACAAGCCTATGATCAAGCTCTCTTGTTCGTCCCCAAGGACCTTCAATCCCGCTTGATTCAGACGGCTGAAGAATGGGGGGCGGCCGCCCACACCCCCGTTGAGCGGGCCCACGCGTTGAAAGAGCGCCTGCGCTCTGAATACCGTTATTCGCTCGATAACCGTGATTTGGGCGAAGCGGGGAGTTCGCCCCTGGAAGCGTTTTTGTTTACTTCCAAGAAAGGCCACTGTGAATATTTCGCCGCTGCTCTTTGTTTGCTCTTGCGAAGCCAAGGAATTCCGGCTCGCCTGGTGACGGGGTTTTTGTCTCGGGAATGGAACGACCGGGGAAAATATTTTGTCGTTCGAATGAAGCATGCCCATGCGTGGGTGGAAGCCTATGTGGAACCCCAAGGATGGGTGGGTTTGGATCCTTCTCCGCGGGATGTTTTTGAGGGGAGCGCCGGGCCCGGACTTCCAAAATGGAATGAATTTTTGGATACCCTCAATCTTCGTTGGAACCAATATATCTTGAGTTATGATTTTGAAAAGCAGGTTGAAATTGCCAGGTCGCTCGGCCAAGGGTCTGAAAAAATATCATTTCGGTTTGGAAGATTGGCGACTTTGCCCCACCAAATGAAGGATTGGGCGGCCTCGTTGCTTCATTTAAACGGTACTGGAGAATCCAAGGCATCGGTCAGTTTTCCGAAAGAAATGGGATGGCTCTTATTAATAATAGCTTTGGTGGGGCTGTGGAGTGTTTCCAGGCGGCGAGGCCGGGAGCCGAACAGGGTATGGTTTTATCTCCCTTTGGTTCGGCGGCTCGAAAAGCGGGTGGGACGAAAGATGGATTCCCAGACTTTGAGGGAGTTCATCCTCCAATCAGAAAAACAATTGGGGCCCTCTTGGCCGCAGGCGCTTGCGCTTCAGGAAACCTATTACCGCTTGCGTTTCGGCGGAGGGACGACTTTGTCAAAAGCGCAGGCCACCCAAATCCGCTCCTGGCTCTCCTCTCTCAGTTCTAGTGCCGTAGTTGTCATTTGGCATTTGTGAGTCATCCACCTTCTTAAAATCCTATACTCTCCGTCGACAATTCGCGAATAAACCGCTTAAAAATCCCCTTCTCATTAATAAATCACCCCTTCCCAAGGGGGCCTTTATGCCACGACCGCGCCGTTATGAGTTTCAGGGAGCTTTCTATCACGTCTACAGCCGAGGGAATCGACGGGAAACGATTTACAGAGAAACCGATGATTTTGAGAAATTCGAGGGGATCCTATTTGAAAAAGCGCAGATATCGGAAATCCAGTTGTGGGGCTGGTGTTTAATGCCGAATCATTTCCATATGCTGGTCAGTACCCCTCAGGCCAATCTCAACGTTTTCATGCGGCGGCTTTTGACTTCTTATGCCCTTTGGTTCAATAAACGACACCAATTAACCGGGCATGTTTTTGAAAGCCGCTACAAGGCGCGCATTTGTGATCATGATGCCTACCTTCTGCAATTAATTAAATATATCCATTTGAACCCTGTTCGCACACGCAAACACACCTTGGTTCAAAAATTGGAGGATTGGAAGTGGTCCAGTCATCGTTTTTACCTTTCACCGGGCGCACCGGAATATGTGCAGAAATTTATCAATCTGATTTTAAGGAGATTTGGCGCAGGGCAATTGGCATGGGGGAATTATCAAAAATTCATCAAGGAGGGACTGAATATTGGCCAGGGAGGGGCTTTTGAAGGGATGAATGCAAACGGCTTTTTAGGAAATCCTCTTTTTATCGATGAGATTAAAAACCGGTTCGAGGTTGATCGGGTCAAGAAAGGCCTATCGGGAGATCATGAAATTAAATCAATCGACATCTTGGGGGAAAAGGTGGCGGAGGTGTTGGAAGTTTCGCCGGCTGATCTACGATCTCTCAACAAAGAAAGAAAACTAAGCAGGGTGCGATATTTGTTGATGTATTTGGCCAAGAAATATTTCCGATTCACCACAACAGAATTGGGCCAGTATTTAAATCGCGACGCATCGACGATCAGCCATGCCCTCCATCGAATGGATGACCAGATTGAAAAAGCGCCGGAATTGGAAATATTAAGGAAAGCCCTGTTCAAAAGTGGATGAACCCAGCTTCAAATGCCAAATGACAACTGCGGCACCAATTCTGGGGATTTGACCCCATATTTTCTGCTTAGATCTGGTATTGAAACGTGGTCAGGTCTTTTTTCCCGATGAGCAGGCCAGGAACACTGATATCCTCGTCCAAGTCATCCCAATGCAAACCTGTTCCGCCTCCACTGATTTCGAATTTCTCTCGTTGCGAAGGTGTTGCTTTTTCAAGTCTGGGAAAATAAACGAGTGGTACCGACAATTGACGGCCATCATGAAGAGAAACCCACATGTTGTCGTTGTCAAACCAAACTTTTGATGCGGAAGCTTCAATCATTAAAGAATTCATTCCATCTTCTCCTGATAAGCACAAGGTTTTCTTCTATTTTATGACGGAGCACATTGAGGTCTTTGCTACTCATTTCGTAAGAATGGGCCAAGGAAAGGGTTGGGTCAAGCCAAAATTTGGCGACACTTGAACCTTTCCTCACATGAATATGGCAGGGTTCCAAGGGATTCCCTTCGTTTGAGAAAAAGAAAAATTTGTATCCATTCCATTCAAATACTTTAGGCATGGAGGAATTCTACGAATTTCAAAAAGAACCTGGCTTATTATCTGTGGCCAAAAACTCAAAAAGGGCTTGGCGAGGGGGCCTGGCGGGCTCGATAACGAGATTTGGGCTACGCCTAAGATTTTGAGAAAGAGATAAAAAAACCGCCCGTCCGCCAGGGTTGGAGGACGGGCGGTGCGGCGAAACTTTCATTGAGGGTCTATTATCGAGGAATTACCCCGACAAATGTCGCATGGTGGGGCCTGCCCCCTGGTTTTTTGACTCAAAACCCAAACATTCAGCTCGGCTTCAAATGCCAAATGACAACTGCGGCACCGATTCTTGATCTTAAGAAGAGGTTAAGGCCAGATTAAATATCAATGAAAGAGCGCGTCCAATTATCGAAAAAATTCACGAATGTCGTCGCTGGGAGGCGTGGGAATCATCCCTCCCAAGGAGCATTAATCCGTGTGGTATATTTCAAGAATGCAGGCCACCTTCCAAATCATGACAACTGCGGCACCAATTCAGAAGGCAAAAAAAGTTATTCTCTTATTCCAGGTTTATTATAAACTCCTTCGCCGCCTGCAGCCAAACGTATCAACGAGGGTATGGAGAATGCTTCATAAAAAATCCAGGGTCCGTTTAGCCTACGGTTTTTCCCTTCTGTTATTATTTGCATATACCCATGAATCTGTTGGCGCTCCGCCTCCTACACCTGTCTTTCAACCCACGATAAACCCCGATACGGATGGAACCTACACATTGACTTGGGGAGTTGTGCCAGCTGCGCGCATGTACGAGATTTTTGAATTTACCGAGGACCCCCCTTCTTGGAAACCAGGCAGTTGGAAACAAATTAACGCGTGGGAGAACAAATACACATTTAAGAAATCCCAAAACGGAACTTGGTATTACAGCATTCGTGCATCTGCACCGAATGCACAGGGACAATGGGAATTTAGCAACCTCAGCACGCCGCTTCTTCGTCAGACTGTTCAGGGAAATGAGGCGGATTTTCCACCCGCAATCCCTGTGCTCCAGCCCACCGTCAACCCCGACACGGATGGTGTCTACACATTAGATTGGGGAGCGGTGTCTCGCGCTAAAAGTTATGAGATCTTTGAGTTCACTGAGGACCCCCCTTCATGGTCGCCAGGCAGTTGGAAGCAAATTAATGCGTGGGAGAACAAATACACATTTAGGAAATCCCAAAACGGCACGTGGTATTACAGTATTCGAGCATTTACCCAGAACACACAGGGACAATGGATAAACGGCGACTTAAGCGCACCGAATGTTCGCCAAACTGTTCAGGGAAATCCATCGGATCTATCGCCCGCAACTCCGGTGTTTCAGGCAACGGTCAATCCCGACACCGATGGGATTTATACATTGAACTGGGGAGCAGTGCCCCGAGCAAACCTTTACGAGATTTTCGAATTTACTGAGGATCCTCCCTCTTGGGCGCCCGGCAGTTGGAAACAAATTAATGCGTGGGAGAACAAATACACATTTAGGAAATCCCAAAACGGAACTTGGTACTACAGCATTCGTGCATTTTCTCGGAACACACAAGGCCAGTACATCTACAGCGACTTGAGCACGCCGAATCTTCGTCAAACGGTCCAAGGAAATCCAGCTGATTTGCCTCCTTCTATCCCGGTTTTTCAGCCGACGGTAAATCCCGATACGGACGGGACCTATACCTTAAGTTGGGGAGCCGTCCCACGCGCGACGCAGTATGAAATTTTTGAGTTCACACAGGACCCCCCCTCATGGGCTCCCGGTAGCTGGAAACAAATCAACGCGGGGGACACAAAATACACGTTTATCAAACCGCAAAACGGAGATTGGTATTACAGTATTCGCGCATTTTCTCAAAACACACAGGGGCAGACTGTTTTTGGTGATTTGAGCATGCCTCTCATCAAACAGACGGTTGCGCTGGCTCCTTCCAATCCCTACGCTGATAGATTGAACAGATACGCCTCCGCCACAGTTCGTTATTTTACGAGTGATCTGGTCAACAATAAGCTGGTGGGGTTTACACATGCGTTTTACGGTACAGGGACTGAAGGTCAATGGAGAGATTGTAACACACAGAACTTTTCTTGGTCCCCAGGACCATGGCCGTTAAACCGGGGATACGGATCTCACGTCAATATAAATGAAGTCACTCTTCGTTTTCTTTCATTGGCGGCGGCTTACAAGATGGGTTGGCTGGATACGATTTCTCCCGATCAGAAGTATCTGCAAAGCTGGGGCCAAATCAAAAAAGGCTTGGAGACTCTTCAACTTCTCCAATCCTCAACGGATGAGAACAAATACTCCCAAGGAACTTTTCATCGGGCGTACATGACGAAAATACCGCGAGGTGGCAACAATAATGCGGATATGACACCAAATGAAATTCAAATTACAGGGGGCTTTGAACAATCCAGCGATGACAATGCCCTTCCATTTATGAATCTGCTCATCTTGGAGGGATTGGCTCAGGATCCCAGCGTAACAATCCAAGATAAAGACGCCATTGTTGCTCTATGTCAGCAAATACGTCAAAACATCAATCTGTCTCGATTTATTGTCAATAATAAAATTGTTCATAACTATCTTAATGGCAAACCCAATACTTCGCCTGGTGGAAGTTGGGATCGTGAAGGAGCCGAGGGTGTCCCCATTCTTGCGGCCTTACTGCTTTCCAACCGCATATCTGCCACCCGGTTTACTGAGCTCGCAAACAGTCTTTTGGATACTTCTGTAAATTGGAGCTCGAAATCACAAGGACCCATTCTCATCAAACACGCCAATTTTCATTCTGCTTTGTTCATGTCCGGACTACGCGCCATTCATGGTTTTCCGATAACACCAAATGAAGCGCCAGGTGTTAGCTTCTTCAACGATTCTGTAAAGCCGGTCATGGCAGCGCAAATAGATTTTGCGGAATTTTATGGATTCCAGGCCTTTGGAACGCAACCAATGACTCAAACACTGGGATGCTATCCAGTATTTGAATACTGGGTCGGTCCCAACGAGTATCAACCCGAACGTGATAAAGCCTATCTGAGACAAGCCCGCTTTCCTGGTAATGAAGCTAACCTCATGCCGGACCCCAGCCGCGTCGCCGGAGATGGCGCATTGGCACGCGCAACAGCACCGCATGGTTGGTTTGTGCCGTTAAGCCGATGGAATGATGTAGATACGGTTACCAAGGACAAGATTTTTTCTTGGATGGCTGCCTATGAAAACGAGTTCTTTCATGGCGGACCCGGCATCGATGAATTGGGTTGGGAAGCAGTGATTCCATGGAAGCCCGATGATACAAGGTACGCATGGATGGGTGGTGGAAGAGCAAATTACAGTGACTGGGGTCGACCTTACGAGGCGCTAAATTCGGCTTATACAGTTTTGAATATTTTCGATGCGCTCAACCCCAACAAACCATTGGCCAGCTACAGCGTGGCAGCAGAAAAAGTGAAACACATCGCCGCCTATTTTGACAGCGGCACCCCGCTGCCCTCCGGATTGTTTGGTACATCCGCGGCGAATGTCCACACTCCGTCGCTCGGACAAAGCGCTTCCAACCAACATGATTCCGACACTCAAGGCGGGGATGATGTTTATGGCGGCATTCTTGTGCCGAAAGGAGATGCAAAAATTTGGGGATTTGAAGGTGGTCTGGTTCACGGAAATAAAGGGGAGATCATGACGTTTCTGTTGAATCCTTCCGCCAGCGGCGTTGCCACCATTTCTATTTTTACAATGGAAGGACAAGAAGTTAAACAAATCAGCCAAGCGGTCGTCGCCGGCACAAACGGAATCGATTGGGATTTACGAAATGAAGCTGGACAAAAACTCGCCAGCGGTGTTTATGTCGCGAACATCAAAGCTCCCGGTGTTGATAAAACACGCAAAATTGTGATGGTCAAATAATGATGAGGAACGACGTTAAATCGTTACTTCTATTATCTGCAATTTATCTGCTTTTCACTACACCAAGCATTGCTTCATCTCCCGGTCGAGCGGGCGGACTTACTCTCAGGCGTTCCATGGGATCTCGAGCACCGGCAATGGCTGAAACTTATACGGCAATAAATAGAGACGTGGAATCACTTCAATACAATCCCGCGGGTTTAACCGGCCTCAAACGGGCAGAGATTATTCTGGGGTACGCACGCGGTTTCGCGGAAGATAAATCAGCCAGTGCCGCATTTGCGGTTCCCACTTCTATCGGATGCATTGGGTCAGCCATAGGATATTACGATGCCGGTGAAGCTGAACTCGTGGACACAAATGGTGTTCTCCGAACTGTCCACGTACAGCAGGACCTCCTGTGGCAAATCGGATGGGCCCACAGTTATGCGCATTTTCCTTCAGTCGGCGTGTCGGCAAAGATCTTGCGAACTGAATTGGGTGAAGCCGAATCCGCGACCGCTTTTGCTGGAGACATTGGAATCCAACACTCGGCTTGGAAAGGAAATAATTTTGGTTTGGCGCTGTTGAATTTCGGTCCGGACGTTAAATTTCTAGATGAAGCAGATCCTCTGCCGACCAGTTTAAAAGCAGGCATCAGCCAGGTGTTTCAAATGCAGACAAGACAGCAATTCCTTTTGGCCACCGATATCGGACGTAACGTAAATGAAGCGCAGAGTTTCATTAGCGTGGGATCTGAATACAGCTTCAATTCCATTGCCATTCGGTTGGGTTATCGAATTGATCTCAAAGACTCAGAGAATAAAGATAACCGGTTCTCGGTTGGTACGGGCTTTCATGTCGGGAATGCACGTTTGGACTATTCATTTCTGCTGGCAGACGAACTGGACGATAGCCACAAGGTCACCCTCGGTTTTCAGTTTTAACCCTGTATCAGCACGCAGCTGAGTTCCACAAATTTTCCCACCTGAAATCAGGAAATCAGTACCGGTTGTTAAGTGAAGGGGGAAAATTTTGGCGGCATCAGCGACTCTGGGGCTCAATATCACTTCAGTCAAATTGGGACCAAAGATACCGAAGCGCCGGCATGGAAAACCTTGAGCGAGGAGTTTTTGTTGGTTCGTGGCTCGTGAGAGACCTTGACTGGATACTGGGAATTTGACCCCCTATCCCAATATCCAAAACCGGTTCACAACAGTTCGTAGATGTTTTCAAATCCGACGGCTTTCACGCCCGGACGGAGCGCGGAGTGGGCTTCACCGGGTGAAGAAAGACCCACCATCACCGCGCTTGTCTTGTATCGCTTGATGGATGAGGCCAAGCGCTCCATCGGCTGGACCATATTGGATCGAAACGTTTTTGTCGCTATTGCCTCCAGCAAGAGCAATTCACCCGATCCGACGGGGACCATGAAATCAACTTCTAACCCCTGCTCGTCACGGAAAAAATAGATTTCACGTCTTTTTCCCCGGTTCAATTGCGTCTTCACAATTTCTGAGGCAACGAAACTCTCAAAAACGGCTCCCGCAAATGGCGACCTCGCCAACAAACCCACGTTGTCAATCCCCAACAGATGGCACAGCAGCCCGGAATCAAGAAAGTAAAGCTTGGGAGATTTGATCAAGCGCTTTCCGAAATTCTCAAAATAAGGCGGCACCAAAAGGATTTGACCAGTCACTTCCAGAATACCAAGCCATTGGGTGATGGTTGGAATGGACAATCCCAATGGGGCGGCGATGTCGGTCTTATTTAGGATTTGACCCGACCGGCTTGCCAAAAGCGCAATAAACCGTCTGAATATAGACAAATCTCTCACGGCGATTATTTGACGGACGTCTCTTTCCAAGTACGTTTGTAAATAAGACTGAAACCAAAGCGGGGCCCCACGCGGGTGAGCCAAAATTTCGGGAAACCCCCCTTGGAACCATGAAACTCGCGGATCCTCTTGGTGCGACATCGGTAAAAGCTGCAAAATAGCCGCCCGGCCGGCCATAGATTCGGTTACGCCGTGCATAAGCGGGGCTTCTTGAGACCCCGTCAGCAGCCAATCTCCTTTTCGAGAGGGCGTCCGATCGATGCGCTCCCGTATATAGTTCAGCAATTGGGGCGCGTTTTGAATTTCATCCAGAATTACGGGCCGCTTGATTTCATCCAAGAAAGTCCGCGGATCGGACCGCACGCGGTCCACCACATCAGGCGCTTCGAGGAGCACGTAATCCGCCTTTGGAAAAAGGTGCCGCAACAGCGTGGTTTTTCCCGACCGGCGGGGTCCGGTTAGAATCACAGCGGGAAATTGACGAGCCGCCTGTCCCAGCGGCTTTGACAATAAACGGGGCGTAATGCGACCAAAACGGTGCCGCAGTTGTCATTTGGCATTTGTGAGTCATCCACCTTCTTAAAATCCTATACTCTCCGTCGACAATTCGCGAATAAACCGCTTAAAAATCCCCTTCTCATTAATAAATCACCCCTTCCCAAGGGGGCCTTTATGCCACGACCGCGCCGTTATGAGTTTCAGGGAGCTTTCTATCACGTCTACAGCCGAGGGAATCGACGGGAAACGATTTACAGAGAAACCGATGATTTTGAGAAATTCGAGGGGATCCTATTTGAAAAAGCGCAGATATCGGAAATCCAGTTGTGGGGCTGGTGTTTAATGCCGAATCATTTCCATATGCTGGTCAGTACCCCTCAGGCCAATCTCAACGTTTTCATGCGGCGGCTTTTGACTTCTTATGCCCTTTGGTTCAATAAACGACACCAATTAACCGGGCATGTTTTTGAAAGCCGCTACAAGGCGCGCATTTGTGATCATGATGCCTACCTTCTGCAATTAATTAAATATATCCATTTGAACCCTGTTCGCACACGCAAACACACCTTGGTTCAAAAATTGGAGGATTGGAAGTGGTCCAGTCATCGTTTTTACCTTTCACCGGGCGCACCGGAATATGTGCAGAAATTTATCAATCTGATTTTAAGGAGATTTGGCGCAGGGCAATTGGCATGGGGGAATTATCAAAAATTCATCAAGGAGGGACTGAATATTGGCCAGGGAGGGGCTTTTGAAGGGATGAATGCAAACGGCTTTTTAGGAAATCCTCTTTTTATCGATGAGATTAAAAACCGGTTCGAGGTTGATCGGGTCAAGAAAGGCCTATCGGGAGATCATGAAATTAAATCAATCGACATCTTGGGGGAAAAGGTGGCGGAGGTGTTGGAAGTTTCGCCGGCTGATCTACGATCTCTCAACAAAGAAAGAAAACTAAGCAGGGTGCGATATTTGTTGATGTATTTGGCCAAGAAATATTTCCGATTCACCACAACAGAATTGGGCCAGTATTTAAATCGCGACGCATCGACGATCAGCCATGCCCTCCATCGAATGGATGACCAGATTGAAAAAGCGCCGGAATTGGAAATATTAAGGAAAGCCCTGTTCAAAAGTGGATGAACCCAGCTTCAAATGCCAAATGACAACTGCGGCACCAATTCTACGCTTGACCATATTGCCGCCACATGTTAATTTGGTCAGAGTATGCAAAACAGATATTTGACGCCTCTCATTGAGGAATTTTGTTTTCCCCATCACAAAATGGCCTTCATTTCCGGTCCGCGTCAATGCGGAAAAACCACGCTGGCTAAAACCATTCTTTCTCAGCGAAAATGCGGCCAGTACTTCAATTGGGATGACAAAGAATTTAAAAAAAAATGGGCCCAAAACCCTCGGTTTATTCTTCCGAATAAAAGTTCGATCGTCCCGATTGTCATTTTGGATGAAATTCACAAAGCCAAATTTTGGAAGCGATCTCTAAAAGGGGTGTTCGACACGATGGAGGCCCCTGCTGATATCATCGTGACGGGCAGCGCCCGGTTGAATATCTATAAAAAAGGCGGGGACAGTTTGTTGGGTCGTTATTATTCATTTCGCCTTCATCCTTTTACGCTAGCTGAGTTGGTCCACAACAAACCAATGCATCCCGAAAAAATATTGTCATTTCTTTTTTCTAGAACAATGACACCCCAAAAGAATCAACAAGACGTTTTGGAGTCGATTCTTAAGTTGGGCGGGTTTCCAGAACCTTTTCTTTCTCAAAATGAAAGGCAAGCCAATGTTTGGCGGGCAAGTCGAACAGAGAAAGTGATCCGGGAAGATTTGCGCGACTTAAGCCGTCTCCCGGACCTGGCCCAAATAGAAACATTGGCGGCCATTTTGCCCGATAAGGTTGGCGGGTTGTTTAGCTTGTCGTCCCTTCGGGAGGACTTGGAAACCAGTCATAATACGATCAAGCGATGGCTCACTTATTTAAAAGAGTTGTATTACATTTTCGAAATTAAACCGTATCAGTTGTCTATCGTTCGTTCTTTAAAGAAAGAAGGGAAAATGTATTTGTGGGATCACAGCGAAGTCAATGACCCTGGCGCTCGCTTTGAAAATTTGGTGGCTTGCCATCTCCTCAAAGCCTGCCACTTTTGGACCGATAGCGGCGAAGGCGCGTTTGATCTTTTCTTCTTGAGAAACAAAGAAAAGGAGGAAGTCGATTTTCTGATCACGAAAAACAAACGCCCCTGGCTGCCCATTGAAGTTAAATTGTCCGATACGACCCCCGCTTCATCCTTACGCCGATTTTTACGGTATTTGCCTTGTAAAAAAGCCCTTCAACTGGTGGCTGAACCCCACGCCTGGCAAACCCATACAGATGGAGAAACCCAAATCCTTGTCGCCAGCGCGAGCGAAGCTTTATCCTATTTTGTGTAAAAACGATAACGACGGACACCGGTGCCGTTGTTACCCTTTATATTACGCCGCCTCCCCGCCGGAAATTTACAGAAAGAGTAAAAAAACCGCCCGTCCGCCAGGGTTGGCGGACGGGCGGTGCGGTGAAACTTTCATTGAGGGACTTTTATCGGGCAATGCTTCCGACAAGCGTGGAATGTGAACTCTGCCCCCTTAACCTCAAATGCCAAATGACAACTGCGGCACCAATTCAATTCCTTGAGATTGAGTGTCATTTTTTTCGAAATCGACTATACTCCCAAGCCTCGGCGGAATTTAACGACCAACTTGCCCCGCCGATAAGAATAAGAGACTCTGTTTTTTTTGACAGAGCAGGGCTAAAGCGGCGTTGTTCATGGAAATATTGTGAACCCGTGTCGGCTGAAAAGTTGACATGGGTTTTTTTAATTGAGGAGAGAGTGAATGGTGGTCTTCTTTAAGAATGAACGGAGCGTGTTGCCGGGTTTTGGCCTCACCATGGGGTTGACGCTTTTGTCGCTCACGTTGGTTGTTTTAATCCCCCTCTCGGCGTTGTTTGTGAAAAGCGCCAGTTTGGGAGGGCCCGGTTTTTGGGCCGTGGTTTCGACCGCGCGGGTGTGGGCCTCTTTGAAACTGACCTTTGGATTGTCTTTGGGCGCGGCTCTTTTTAACGCGCTGTTCGGGACGTTGGTGGCGTGGGTGTTGGTGCGCTACTCATTCCCCGGAAAAAAAATTGTGGATGGCCTGGTCGATTTGCCTTTTGCATTGCCCACCGCGGTCGCCGGAATAACGTTGACGACCCTCTATTCAAGGAATGGTTGGTTGGGGGCCCCTTTGAAATCGCTTGGACTTGATGTGGTTTATCAACCGCTAGGAATTTGGGTGGCCCTCACTTTCATTGGGCTTCCCTTTGTGGTGCGAACTGTTCAGCCGGTTTTGGAAGCCATGGACCAGGACATGGAGGAAGCCGCCACCACTTTGGGGGCTTCTCGCTGGCAAACGCTGCGTTACGCTGTTTTTCCTGTCATGTTTCCGTCCATCGTCACCGGGTTTACTTTGGCCTTCGCTCGCGCTTTGGGGGAATATGGGTCGGTTGTTTTTATTTCCGGGAACATGCCGCTCAAAACGGAAATCACACCTCTTCTCATCATGACCAAACTGGAACAATTTGATTACGCCGGAGCGGCCGCGATTGCGGTGATTATGTTGTCGATGGCCTTCCTGTTGATTTTTGTCATAAACGCGTTGCAATGGTGGCACAGGCAACGCCAGGGGGTCATATAACCATGGCGGGGGCCGTTTCTCGACTTCAATCCCGCGGGACTTCTCCCTCGGCGCGGGGCTTGAGCGAACCGCGATGGGTTCGTTGGGGATTAATTTCCGTGGCGCTTTTGTTTCTGACCTTGTTCTTGTTCCTTCCGCTTCTCTCCGTATTTTATGAAGGGTTAAAAAAAGGGTTTCAAGTTTATTGGACCTCGGTCAGCGACCCCATGACCATCTCGGCCATTCGACTGACTTTGCTCGTGTCGGCGCTTGTGCTGCCATTGAATATCGTGATTGGCCTATGCGCCTCCTGGGCCATCGCGCGTTTTGATTTTCATGGCAAAGCCTTTTTAATCACGTTGATCGATTTGCCTTTTTCGGTCTCTCCGGTCATCTCAGGAATGATCTATGTGCTTATCTACGGGGCGAACGGCTGGCTGGGCCCTTGGCTATTGGACCACAACATCAAAATTATTTTTGCCGTCCCGGGAATTGTTTTGGCCACTTGGTTTGTGACATTTCCGTTTATTGCGAGAGAACTCATTCCGCTCATGCAGGCGCAAGGGCCTGAAGAAGAGTTGGCGGCCTGGGTGCTGGGGGCCAATGGTTGGCAGATTTTTAGAAAGGTGACCCTTCCCAACATCAAATGGGGCCTCTTGTACGGTGTCATCCTCTGCAATGCCCGCGCGATGGGGGAGTTTGGAGCTGTGTCGGTGGTGTCAGGCCATATTCGGGGGCTCACCAACACCATCCCCTTGCATGTGGAGATTCTTTACAATGAATATGATTTTGTGGGAGCGTTCGCGGTGGCGTCATTGCTGGCGCTTCTCTCAGTGGTGACGTTGATCGCTAAAGCAATTGTAGAGGCGCGGTCGAGCCGTGAAACGCGGGGGGAGTTATGAAATGGAATCGTGAGACCTTATTTTTATACGAAGAAATGTTTGAAGGTCGCCGTCGCCCCGGCCCAGCATTTAAGTGGGGTGATTGTTGGCAAGTGTATAAGCCGGGGCCCAGTCGTTCCGGCAGAAGGTGTGATGTACACACCTCCTCCTCGGGAGAGGCTGGGTCCCGGCTTATGCTCTTCACGGCGCACACATCTTTTAAAAAATGGGCCGGGACGACGGCCATGCTTGATCCCTTGTTGGGTTGCGGTGGAGCCGCGCTATGAGCATTGCAGTTCAAAATTTAAGCAAACGGTTTGGAAAATTGGCGGCGGTGGACAATGTCAGTTTTTCAGTCGAGGGGGGATCCTTGGTGGCTCTCCTGGGCCCCAGCGGTTCTGGAAAGAGCACGCTCTTGCGAATGATCGCGGGCTTGGAAACGCCGGATCAAGGGGAGGTTCGCATTGTTGGAGAAGAGTCCACCACGCTCACCGCCCGGGACCGGAACATCGGTTTTGTTTTTCAACATTACGCGCTGTTCAAACATATGACGGTGGCTGAAAATATCGCCTTTGGCTTACAGGTGAGAAAAATACCCAAGAAGGATCAACTCGCGCGCGTGGAGGAGTTGATTCAATTGGTGTCCTTGCATGGCCTGGGCGGGCGCTATCCCACGCAGCTTTCGGGCGGGCAACGTCAACGCGTGGCCTTGGCTCGCGCGCTCGCGCCCAACCCCAAGGTGCTTTTGTTAGACGAACCTTTTGGCGCGCTTGACGCCAAAGTGCGAGAAGAATTGCGCGAATGGATTGTTCGGCTGCACGAACAAACCCATGTGACCACGATTTTTGTGACCCATGATCAACATGAAGCCTTGGAAATAGCCAGCCGCGTTTTGGTCATGAACAAAGGGCGCGTGGAGCAAGAAGGAACGCCGCTCGAAATTTTCGATAAACCCGCGACGCAGTTTGTGGCGGAGTTTGTGGGCGAGTCGAACTTTATTGAATCGAACGTCACCGCTCAAGATTTGGTGACCTGGGGTCCTTTTAAATTCACCGTCACAGGCGCCAAGGTGGGGCAGCGCGTTCGCATTTATTTTAGACCCCACGACGTCTATGTCAGTTCTGTTCCCGAAACCCTTCAAGTGAAAGGCCGTATAGTGAAGACCCGGTTTCTGGGCCCTCAAATTGAGCTGTTGTTGGATATTGAGGGGGAAAAACACATCGTCGCCCACGTCCCGAAGGGGATTGTTTTAGCGAGCGGGTTTGCCGAAGGCCGAGATGTGTATATTGGGATTACCGCTTTCCAGGTTTTTCATCTCTGAAACTTTTTTTCCCGCTTTTCATCAGCATTGTTTTGTGGGGGTCGGCTTTTCCGGGCATTCGGGCGGCGCTTCATGGCTACGACCCGATCACCATGGCCGTGTTTCGGTTTTTGGTGGCGTCTTTCACCTTGGTTCCTTTGGTGATGATCAAGGGCCTTCAACGTCCCCAAAAAAAACACATTCTTCCTTTCATGATCGGAGCTTTTTTTAGCATTCCGGGCTACCATGTTTGCCTCAATGTGGGAGAGCGATTTGTCACCGCCAGTTCGGCCAGTTTGATTCTCAATACGCTTCCTCTGTGGACCATTGTGTGGTCCCATTTATTTTTAGGGGAGACATTCCCCCTTCGCGCCTGGATGGGTGTGATCCTCAGTTTTTCAGGGGCGGCCTTGATCGCCTTTGGAGAAGGGCAGGGTTTCGAGTTCAATCGGTATGTGGGGTTTGTCCTCTTGTCGGCTTTGTGCGGGAGTATCTATACCACCCTCCAGAAACGGCTCATCGCTCACTACGATTCGCTGAGTTTTAATTGTTTCGTTATTTGGGGGGGAACTTTGTTTTTGCTTCCCTTTTCATCCCGTCTATTCCAACAGATCGAAGCGGCCCCCTTTAGCGCCACTCTCTCCGTCCTCTATTTGGGAGTATTTCCTGGGGCGCTCACCTTTATCCTCTGGGCCTTGGTCGTCAAACAAATGCCCGCTTCCCGCGCGGTGACGTTCCTTTATTTGATCCCTGTGGTGGCCACTCTGATTGGATGGTTGTGGCTCGGAGAATTGCCAACTCGGCTCTCCCTCGCCGGAGGGCTTCTGATTCTCTCGGGGTTGGCCTGGACGCAATATTACATCAGGAAAAATCTTTGAGTTGTTTGTGAAAGGGATCCGCTCCCAAGGTGCCCATTAATTTTTTCAGATAGGCATCTTGATTTGCCTCAACCAGTTTCTGTTTGGCGAGCGCGAGGCGGGAGTTCAGGTTCAACAGAGTGACGGCCTCCGTATTGCCAGGATGAGTTTTGAAATCTTCGATATAGGCGATTTGATTGGTCCAGAGGGAGATATCGCGGGCTTGTTTGGTTTCTAAGCGTTCGCGGTACCAATCGCTTTTTAGGAGTGTCTCACGTTTGAAAAGGTTTCGAATGTCTGGGTGATTGATGTCTTTCCCTTCAAAGGCGCCACGCGCCATGATGTGAAGAACCGCTTTAAGCGGCGGGCAGGCCGCCTCCACGCTGCCGTCTTTGAAATAACTTTCAGCCACGCGTTTTTGGGTGGCGACAATCTCTTCAATGCCTGCGACAAACATATCCAAATCCTGTTTTTCAGGTTTGAGCATTTCTTCAGAAAATACCGTGTTGGGGTTCTCAAACAATCGGCCCAGGAAAAGATCAACAAAACGGGTCGTGATCCGGTATCCGAGGCGGCTGCCCAAAATTTTCCGGCCTTTGTGATCGAAATCCTCGATTTTCTCCAAGAATCCATTTTTGATTAGGAATTCTGGCTCGCGTTCCGATACTTTCATGCGGGACCATATTTCAGGGATCAACAAGCTGATGTCGTGGTCGACCTGGATGTTGGGGCCCACATGACCGGCGGCGGTGGTGAAACCAGCATATCCCGTCAGAATAAAGGAAACGAGCGCATTGTTCAAATCCACCACGGGCCAAAGGGCGTTAAAAGGTCCCTTCGTGAGCGCCCCCTCTGAACCAAACCCCGTGGTGGAGGGGGATTTCCCGGTCAGACTGGAGGTGAAATCCATGAAGAGTTCCGGCAGTTCTTGGAAATGGATCGGATTGTAAACCGCAAGAGGCGGAATGCCCGCCTGCAGATCGGGCGGGTTGTTACGCCGTCCCGCCAAGACAGAATTGACTGGAAAAAAAACGGAGCGGTCCAACGGAATTCCTCGGGAGAGACGAACGCCCACTTCCGCCAAATAGGGACCCAAAACATTCACCTGATCAGGGCGCTTTTGGAGATAGCGGGGATTTTTGGAGCGTTTTCCATCCATAAGGCGCGCGTTGGCGGATGAGACCACATATCGGGGTTTGGGGTCTTGGAGAAAACTCGTGAGAAGGTTTTTCATGGGATCGCTGTAATCCTCGAAATCGATAATATTTTCAACCATGTCGGTCACTTCTGGGCGGGTTAAGGGTTGCCAGTTGGATAAGAAGGTGTTGGGCTCTGATAAATCCATTTCCGCCTGTTTATCGTAACCGCGGACTTTCGCGTCATCGGGCCTTTGAAAGAGATAGGACTCGCAATTGGTCACCAGTTTAACGCTGGGGTTCTCCGTTGGATAAAGGTCATTTAACACCTCGCATGGGACCACCACAGAAGCGGTGATGTCGTCTTCCATTTGAACTTTTTCCGCGGGGTTAAAGTCCGGGCGTACTTTGTAAATACGCCAGGAGCCATCTTTGTCTTTCCCAACCCGAAGATAATTCGCGATTAATTTTTGATTGTCATATTTGAGCTCATGGCCAGGGAACCCATTGATGCTGTCCACGCTGAAATGTTCACGCCAATCCTCACCCCACTCCGGTTTGTAATAGCGCTTCAACACAAAAATAAGTTGCCGAATGGTTTGGGGAATCGAAATGAGCCACGCATTGTATTCATCGGTAAATTCAGGAGAGGGAGTAAAGAGTTTGACCACCGATCCCAATGAACGTTCAAGGCTGAGGATGGGGCGGTGCCGATAGTCCGCGGGAGGTGTTTTAAAACGGTGAGTGAAATCCTTTTTAATAATTTCTTCCACTTCGTTAAAATCCTTTTTGAAATCTCGGACGAAAACCGGTCCTTGCAGCATGGAATAAGCGATTGATTTGGAGATTTCTGATTTGCCCCCGCCGGATACCGTGCAGGGTTTGTGGCAAAGCGTTCCTTCCGCCACAGTGCCGACCAGTCGCCAGTAATGGCCTCCGATTTGGCGCTCCATATGAACCTTATAACCTGATGGGAGAATGTAGATTTCACTCGCCAGCAATTTCCGTTTTTTGGGTCCCCCATTGGCGTTCCAACTCAATATTCGTTGCCGGAGATTGAATTGGGTGTTTTCAGAAACATAGATGATGTTGGGGTGTTGCTTATCGATGGCATATCCATCCGGTTTGACATCCACGCGTTCTTTGAGCAGGGCCATGGCCTCGGCAAAGGTTCTTTTGTTTTGGGTGAAGTTCGGGTCGGCCACAAAGTCTCGCCCCAAAATATAACTGGGGAAGGCGATGGCGCCTCCTGAATGTTCTTCCTCGCAAAGTCCGAAGAGGTTGGCCGAAAAGCTGATTTGGGTTTTGACTTCCTTTTTGCAATAGCCGAAGTAGTTGTCTGCGATGAGGGTCACCATCACGCCCCGCATATCACGGCAGGTGATTTTGAATTCGTTGCCATTGTTGTAGAGGTCCGTCTCTTTTTCCCAGCACATGCCGTCTCGTCGTTGCCTTTCTGTGGCTTTGTCAATGGAGGGCAGGCCCAGTTCTTTTTTCGTGAGCTTGGTCAGGTGCGGGGCGAGAATGACACAGCCGGTGTGCCCCGTCCAGCCGTCCACATCCAGGGCGGCGTCATTTTCAGGCAGAAACGGATCCCCGGCGTTTCCAAAAATGGTTTCCACGAAATCGAGGTTTCCCACCAGATTGCCTGGCGCGAAGAATCGAACCTCCATCCTTTTTTCGCGTGTGCCGGGGCCTGAGGCCGGACAGACGATGGGGCGCAAGAGCAACGACACAAACAGCTCCGCCTTTTTCTCTTGACTCGCGGTGAAGGGAATTCGCAGGAGCTCGTTGGGGGGGCGAAGGGCGTGCGTCAATAAATTGGCAAACACAACCTTGGGAACAGCCAACTTGTCTTCTGGAATGGGCAGTCCTCCCTCCGCGATGTGGAACACGCCTTGGGTTGTTCGTCGGTCATTTTTGGGGTTGTGAAGGATGCCTTGTTTGACCCGATAGGTTTTAACGATATCCGATTCGAAAATGTCTTTGTCGGGAGGCAAAGACATTGTCCTTGCCAAGCCGGGTCCGTCTAGAATAAATGCTGAGGGAAGTTTAAAAGTTACTTGCGGCGAAAGGTCCCTGCAAAAGTCATTCAAGAAATCTTGGATGCGTCGGTCCACGGGGGGGGCGTAGTTCAGCAGCAAACGGTTTTTTTCCTGATGATTGCGCAGGAAGGGCGTCGCCAATTGGACCAGTCTTGGATCTTTTGAGCCTCCGAACAGGGGCTGGCCCAAAGCGGCGAGTTTTAGATTGATATATTGGATGAGACCCTCTTCATCCAAGGGTTGCGTGCCATTCATAGGGAAAAACTCCAGAGAAATTTCGCGGGGCGCCGTTGCTCCTGCGGAGCGAGATCATACAAATTCTAATTTTCCGTTGAACCTTTGGTAAAGTGCGCGGGACCCAGGCAGCCATTCCTGCGCCTCTCATGGGCGCATTCTTATAGGAGGTTCACTATGATTCCTGATCATTCTGCGCTTTCGCCGCAACAACTTGTGCAAGGTTTAAATTGGCGATATGCGGTGAAAAAGTTTGACCCCACCCAAAAAATATCTCCTGAAGTATGGAAATCCTTGGAGGCGGCTTTGGTGTTAACTCCTTCCTCTTTTGGCCTGCAGCCCTGGCGGTTTTATGTCATCACCAATCCGGACATTAAAAACAAATTGGTTCCGGTTTCTTGGAATCAAAAACAAGTGGCCGAAGGATCTCATGTTGTGGTTTTCGCCATTCGGAAAAATTTGGCGGAGGTGGATGTTGACCGGTTTTTGGGGAGAACCGCGGAGGTTCAAAAAGTGCCACTCGAATCTCTGGGGAAATATAAGAAAGTTCTGTTGCGATTTTTGGCTCAACCTTCCGATAAATTTAACGTGAATGAGTGGGCAGCACGGCAAGTTTATATCGCGTTGGGAAATTTTATGACCGCGGCGGCCCTGTTGGGGGTGGATACCTGTCCCATGGAAGGTCTCGAACCCTCCAAATATGATGAGATTTTGGGCTTGGAAAAAGAGGGATATGCCACCAGCGTCGTCTGTGTCGCGGGTTTTCGCGCCTCAGAAGACAAATACGCGACGCTCCCAAAAGTTCGTTACGCGACTGAAGACGTCATAAAAAATATTTAAAATAGTTTGTAGTTTCGCGGATGGGTGGTGTACAATCCGTCCCCTTCTCTTATGATTCTAAAAACCATTGTTAAATATTTGTCGGTCACTCTTATTCTATTCCTGCTGGGGTTCGGGCTCTGGTTTTGGGGGACGTTGAAATATGTTTACTCCACGGGAGAGCGTGCCGGATATATTCAAAAATTCTCCAAGCGAGGTTGGGTCTTTAAAACCTGGGAAGGAGAACTTGCCATGGTCAATATTCCAGGGGCCCTGCAAGAAAAGTTTTTGTTCAGCGTTGTCGATGACGCGGTCGCGAAAAAGATTCAAGATGTGATTGGCCAAAAGTTGGTCATAAGATATGAACAACATCGGTATGTCCCTCTCCCCATTTTCGCTGAAACGGAATATTTTGTGACGGAAGTTCTTCCCGTAAGCGAGGATCCTGTCCCGTCCCCAACACAAGAACCCAAATAGAAGGAGACAAACAATGCTTAAAGAGTTCAAAGAGTTCGCGATGCGAGGAAATGTGGTCGATTTGGCCGTCGGGGTCATTATTGGGGGGGCTTTTGGAAAAATTATCACTTCGGTTGTTAATGACATTATTATGCCGCCGATTGGTCTTTTGCTTGGGAATGTTGACTTCAGCGATTTGAAAATTGTGCTTAAAGATGCCACTGAAACCAGCAAAGCCGTCAGCTTGAACTACGGCGTATTCATCAATCATGTGCTTGATTTCACCATTGTGGCCTTTTGTGTTTTCTTGATTGTCAAAGCCATGAACAGTTTGAAGAAGAAAGAGGCGGCGGCACCCGCCACGCCTACCACAAAAGAATGCAAACAATGTCTTTCCCAAATTCCGCTTAAAGCCGTGAAGTGCGCCTTCTGCACCTCCGCGGCCTAATCTAATCTTGCAAGGGATAAACATATGAAGAAGTTAATATTCATGGCCTCAATCATTGGGCTATCTTCAATGGCGGTTTTTTCTGCTGAGCCAGCCAAAAAACCGTGGAAGAATGCCTTGGAATTGTCCGTGGTGAGCAGCAATGGAAATTCCAAGTCTCAAAGCGCGTCAGGTAAGGATACCTTCCTTTATGAATGGACCAAATCATCTCTCGAACTTATCGCCGGAGGAATGAAGGCCGAGGATGATCAAGGAACAATCGCCGAGCGTTACAATGTCAGCGAGAAGTTTTCATATAAATTATCGGACCGCAATTACGCTTTTGAAAAATTTGCCTGGGACAAAGATCGATTCGCAGGATACCAAGGCCGGTTCGACGCGGGCCTGGGTTTGGGTCGTGAACTCATCAAGAATGATAAAAACCTTTTGATCGGGGAGTTGGGGGGCGGTTATCTTAAAGAAGATCGTATTCATAATGAAAAGGATCTCAGTTTCGCCACAGGCCGTGCTTATTCGAAATACACGCGAACTCTTTCTCCCACCTCAAATTTTAGTCAGGACGCCGAATATATTCATGACATGGAAGACCCGGATAATTTCCGCGTCAATACCGAAACAGCAGTGACCGCCGCCATCAACACCTCCATGGCTTTGAAAGTGTCCTACGTATGGAAACATGTGGGAGAACCACCCACCGGTTTTCATCGCAACGACACAATTACCACGGTCGCTTTGGTGACCAATTTCTGATTGAGGCCTATTAAAAGGAGAAAATTATGAAGAAAGAATTGTTTATGTTTTCGATGATGTCTGTCTTTGGGATTGGGTTTCTGTCGGCCACTCCGATGAATGCAAAAGATCTTCGCTGGGACTGTAAAACCCCATATTATCCTCTGGGGCAGCAATCGGGATGGAATTATTGTGATGGACGAGAAATCGCCCCCGCTCCCAAAAAAGAAGTGGCGAAACCCGTTCCAGCAGCGGCAACTCCCGTTGCGCCGGCTGATTCAGACAAAGACGGCGTGATAGACAGCAAAGACACCTGTCCCGGGACGCCCGCGGGTGTCCAGGTTTACGCCAATGGTTGCCCGACCGATACCGACAAAGACGGCGTTCCAGACTATATGGATGAGTGTCAAGGAACCGCGGAGGGAACCGCTGTTGACGCGGTGGGATGTCCGCAGACGGCGAAAGCAATCAAAGATGAAGGGATTTTGAAAGGAGTGCAGTTTGAAAGTGGTTCAGCCAAACTTTTACCGGAGAGTAAGAAGATTTTGGATGAGGCGGCTGAAATTTTAAATACGCGCAACCGCGTGCGCGCTGAGATTCAAGGGCATACCGATAACCAGGGAAAGCCCGAGGCGAATATGACGCTTTCTCAGCGCCGGGCCGAAAGTGTGAAGGCCTACTTGGTGAGCAAAGGCGTCGCGGCGGACCGTTTGGAAGCCAAGGGATTTGGTCAAACCAAACCCCTCGCAGACAACAACACCGCTGATGGCCGTTCACAGAACAGGCGAATTGAATTTAAGGTGCTGAGTCGCTAATCCTTATAAGATAATAGTTTCACTAAAAAGGCCCAATTTCTCATGGAAACTGGGCCTTTTTATTTTTCAGTTCGATGATCATAATGAAATTTAATTTCAATTAATGATTGACAGGCTTGGTGGGATTTTCGTAAATCCCGTGGCATGTTACGGTATTGTCTTTGGGTCAATATTATTTGTTGGGGAGTTCTGCCGGCGGTAGAGGCGGGTGAAATTTCTCGCGTTCGTCAATTAATGGGGACTTTTTGCGAGATGACGGTGGATTCTCCTTGGTCAGTGGAGATAGCGGCACCCCTTATTGGATCATCTTTTAATGAAATAGATCGACTTGAAGGTTTGTTGAGCACCTACCAGGTATCCAGTGAAGTATCGACTCTCAATTCTCACGCTTCACAATCCCCTCAACCTTGTTCTCCTGATGTTTTTGAATTGATGCGGCTTTCCATTTTCCTTTCCTCCCAAACAAAAGGGGCCTTTGATGTGTCGGTTGGACCTCTGATGGATTATTGGAAGTTGGGGCCACCCTCCACTCATTTATTTCAGAATTTATCTGAAGCCTTGATGAATGTTGGCTTTCAATCTGTCTCTCTTGAGCCAAAGGCGCGAACCCTTTCTTTTCAACGTCCTCACATGAAGTTGGATTTCGGCGCGATTGGTAAGGGTTTCGCTCTGGACAAAGCCCTGAATATTTTAAGGGCGGCGGATGTATCTCGAGCGTTGATTAACTTTGGAGGGCAAATATCAGCTTATTCTGAGAATCCCGATCGGCCTTGGGAGGTTCAAATAGCCGACCCATCGCAGCCGAATAAGATTATTGCCACTCTAAAATTAATTTCGGGATCAGTGTCCACCTCCTCTCAAATCGAACAAAAAAAAACCAAGCAGGGAAAGAGAAGGGGGCACATTCTTGACCCCCGAACGGGAAGACCGATTCAATTTAAGGGAAGCGTCACCGTGGTGGGGCCGGAGTCCGCCTGGGTCGACGCCTTGTCAACCGCTCTGGCGGTGCTGGGGCCGGAGGAGGGTTTGCAGCTTCTGGAAACGACCTTCCCCGGTTATGAAGCGGTCTATTTGATTCCGAGAAAATCAGGCTGGACCCAAAAAACCACCAAAAATTTTGGTCAATACATTCAATAAGGAGTTGGTTGATATGCGAAAGATGAAGATGTTGCTGTTGTTGTTGGGCCTTGTCCCTTTGGTCCAGGCGCAAGCTGAAGTGGAGGAAGTCTGGAAAAAAGAGATGGAGAGAAAAATTGAAATTCTCACGCAAGAAATTGAGCGGGGGAAAATGGGCGCAGTGGCCCAAGAGCCTGTATATGAAAAAGCCTATGGATTGGCTCCCGCCGCCTCCAAGGTTTATCACGTCAATCACGGCGTGTCTCTGGGAGGGTATGGAGAAATGGTTCTTCAGGACTGGAGCAGCCAAAAAGACGATGGCACAGCGTCCAATAAAAAATCCGAATTGGATTTCTTGAGAGCCATTCTTTATGTCGGACACAAATTCAGCGATAAAATATTGTTTAACTCGGAAATTGAATTTGAGCATGCGACCACGGGCGGCGGATCCAGCGCGCGGGGCGAAGTGAGCCTCGAATTTGCCTATTTGGATTTTATGCCGAAAGAATCTTTTGGCTTTCGAGCCGGTTTGGTGTTGGTGCCAGTTGGTATTATCAATGAAATACACGAACCCACCACCTTTCATGGCGCTAGACGACCCAATGTGGAACAAGAGCTTCTTCCCTCCACCTGGCGTGAAAATGGAGTCGGAGTATTTGGGAAAGTGGGTTCGTTCAGCTACAGGTCTTACGTGATGTCAGGGTTGCAAGCCTCCTCATCAACTCTCACGGGGTCGTCATCGGATTTGGCGGGCGTTAATGGGTTTTCAGCTTCCACTGGAATAAGAAATGGCCGATCGAAGGGGTCCAAATCCATCGTTGAAGATTGGGCGTGGGTGGGACGTGTGGATTATGAAGGGATTCCGGGAACAGTTCTCGGAGGATCCTATTACACCGGAGATGCGGGACAAGACATTAAAACGGCACAAGGACAAGAGGTCGATGTTCCCGTTGATTTGTGGGAAATCCATGGAATGTCTGGTTTTGGGGGACTGGAATTAAGAGGATTGTATTCCCAGATTCGGGTGGGCGATGTGGCTGAACTGAATGTGATTAAAGGACTGGGAACCTCGGGAACCAATTCCGTTGGAGAGAGAATGTTTGGTGGCTATCTTGAGGCCGCTTATGATATTTTGCCGCTCATGGGCAGCAAGCAATATTTGGCTCCTTTTGTACGTTGGGAACGGATTGATACGCAAGAGCGCGTTCCCTCAGGGTACACCAAAAATCCCGCCAACAGCCGAACGGAGATGACATTTGGCATCACCTACAAACCTCATCCTCGCACGGTGGTTAAAGTTGATTTCCAAGATATCGACAATCAAGCGGGAACGGGAATTGACAAGTTCAACGCGGCGGTGGGATATCATTTCTAAATTTTTCAGAAGTTTTTTTATCGTTGGATCCTTCTTCCTTCTCCTCATCCTAAAACCCGGCTCCGTTTGGAGCCGGGTTTTATTGTCGCAGGAGCAAGCCCTGAAGATTGCCTTCCCAGAAGAGACCCTGGTTGAAAGGAAAAATTTGTATTTAACTCGCGAGCAAATAAGTCAAATTGAACAAGCGGCCAAATCCAAGGTCGATTCCTCGCTGGTGACATACTACGAAGGTCGGAAACTCGGCCAGGCGGTTGGGTTTGCTTTTTTTCACACGCATGTGGTTCGCACAATGCCTGAAACATTGATGGTGTTTTTAAAACCCACAGGGGAAATAGGCTTTGTTGAATTGTTGGCCTTTAACGAGCCCGAAGATTATTTGCCTTCCAAGAAATGGTTTGAAACTTTTTCAGGGAAAAATTTAAATCAGGATCTGTGGGTTAAAAGAGGGGTCCGAAACGTGGCGGGAGCCACATTGACCACCCAAGCGGTCACGGAATCTGTTCGAAAGATATTGGCCATTTACCAGATTGGTGTCAGCCCGAATACAGAGGAAAAAAAATGAAATATATGGAGAAAGGGGGGTTTCAGAACAATCCCCTGATGAAATTAACCTTGCTTCTCACGTTGTTGTTTCTGGCCGGTTTTTGGCTCACCAACGTGTTTATTTATTTCTCCAAGATGGGTTTAAGCCCGTCGTCCGTCGTTCATTATTATCTCGGATCGGAGGCCGATTTCAAGGTGGCGCGGTCCGCCGCTTCAATGCTGGAGGTCACCCACGCTCACCTGCCCATGATGGCCATGGTGATCTTGTTGTTGACTCACCTGGTCATTTTCGCCCCTTACCGCACATCAACGAAAATTGGAATTATATTTGCCTCATTTTTCTCCGCTCTTTTGGGAGAAGCGTCCGGATGGCTGGTGCGTTTTGTGAGCCCCTCTTTCGCCTTGTTAAAAGTTTTTTCTTTTGTTTTATTTCAATCGATGCTGTTTATTTTGATCGTAACCTTGGGGTCGTTCTTGATTTTTTCCCCATCAAAGAAAAAAGTAAAAATTCGAAACGTCGGCGGAGAGAACAATGAGCATTATTAAATTTGAAAACCTAACCAAGATTTATCGGCGGTCTCATCTTGGGATGACCAAAGAAAGCGTGGGGCTGACGGACCTTTCATTGGAAATCAACTCAGGAGAAGTTTTCGGGTTGCTCGGACTCAATGGTTCAGGAAAAACCACCACCATCAAGCTTTTGTTGGGTTTGCTTCGTCCAACGAAAGGGAAAGTGGAAGTGTTGGGGAAATCGATGCCCGATCTAACCGCTTTAAAAAAAATCGGCTATTTGCCGGAAGCCGCCTACATCAATAAATATTTGACGGGGCGCGAGGCCATTCGGACTTTCGCGAAACTTTCCAAAATTCCAAAAGCCAGGCAGGAGGCTTGCGTCGATGACATCATCGAAAAGGTGGGGTTGTCGAACAGCGCCAACCGGCGTGTGTCGGATTACTCAAAAGGCATGATGCAGCGAGTCAGCATGGCTCAAGCTCTCTTGCATGATCCTGAGATTCTCATCATGGACGAACCTGTGACGGGTTTGGACCCCTTGGCCATTCAGGAATTAAGGCAGTTGATCCTTTTTCTCAAATCAAAAGGAAAGACAATTTTTTTGTCGTCTCATAACATTTCTGAAGTGGAACGCGTGTGCGATCGAATTGGGATTTTGGCGGGAGGGCGCGTGGAGCGCCTCATGGAACATGCCGAATGGAAAGGGCAAGAAGGAAAACTTGAGAAGATTTTTGCCGAGTCAGTTCGACGGACAGAAGGAATAGGTCCTTTGAAATTTATTGAGGAGGTCCCACGGAAAGCCTCTTAGCCATAGCGCACTACACCATCAAGGAACATGTTCGCAACCGCATTTATCTCAGCATCGTCTTGTTCGGTATCATTCTTTTGGGTGGAGGGGTCATTATTTCCTCTCTGGCTGTGGAAGAACAAGGGCGCATGATGATCGATTTGGGTTTGGGAGGAATTGAATTTCTGGCTCTGATCATGGTCCTTTTCGTAACGGTTAATTTGGTTTTAGAGGAAATGGAATCTCGAACCATTTATCTGATTTTGAGCCATCCGATAGAAAGATGGAGTTATATCGCGGGGCGGTTTCTGGGGACCATGGTCGCTTTGGTTTCAGGCATTATATGTATGGCGCTTTTGCATCTTGTCAGCTTAAAGTTGATGGGTTGGAGTTTTGAAATCTTCTATTCGATCGCCATTCTTTGCACCATTGCAAAAATTGCGGTGGTGGGTGCCTTGGCTCTGATGATTTCGCTCTTGACCACCTCCACCGCGTCCGCCATGACGTTAACGGGCTTTCTTTGGGTTTTGGGACATTTCACAACGGAATTGAAATTTATGTCGGACCGGTCTGAAAACCCTCTTGTGAAGGTGGTGGCGGAAATATTGGGGGCGTTGGTTCCGAACTTTTCATATTTCAATTACCGTGATTTTTTTCGCGCGCATCTTGTCCCTTCTCCTGAATGGTTTATTTGGTTCGCGGGATATTCGCTGGCCTATATCGGGGTGGCGCTCTTTTTGACCTGTTGGCTTTTTTCTCAAAAGGAATTTTGATGACATTCCCTTGGGTGAGAAAAATATTCTTTTTGAGCGGGCTGTTGTTATTTTTATTCTTGTCAAAAAATAAAATGGAGCGACAATATCCTCTCCCCTACCCGCATTTTAATGCCTTGATCACCCAATTCAGTGGTCTTCAAGACCCGGTATTTATTTCGTTTGGGTTTCGCGCGCTTGCCGCTGATGTCGCCTGGATTCAGCTTCTCCAGAATATGGGCAGTTATGGCAGCGAGGCGGCGAGTGGTAAAAATTATCCCTCTTTAAAAGAAGAAACCCTGCGCGTCACGCGCATTGATCCATATTTTACCCGAGCTTATTTGTTTGGAGCCGCCACTTTGGCTTGGCTAAAGGCCACCAACCGTCCCGATGAAGCCATGGAAATCCTCAAAGAGGGTATTTCCTATAACCCTTCCTATTGGTCCTTTCGAACCGTTGCGGCCGGTATTGGCTATATGAAGACCAGCCAATTGGACAACATGATTCGCATGTTGGAAGACGCCTTAAAAGACCCCAATTGCCCTCCCACCATCAAATCGGTGTTGGCCAATTCCTACAAGGCCAAAAAAAGGTACGCCGATGCCCTTCGGATTTGGGAGGCCGTTTTGCAATCGCCTCAAGACCGTGAATATCATGATCGGGCTCGAAACGAGATTCCGTTGCTTCGAGAGTCACTCCGTCATCCTTCGTGAGGTTCCTGACCCGAAAGAGTTTTCTTTTCCTTTTTCTGCTTGGGTTGGCTTGGCAGATCCATTTCACCTCTTGCGACAGCAAACCTCCTGAGTCTTTAGGCATTCATGAAAGAAAATTTCCATTGACGTTTCGAGCGCAATTCCTTTCTCCGGGACGTCAAAAAACCGGACTGGTTCGGGGAGATGAAATACGGTTTGGCCCTGTCAAATGGTTGGCTCCCACCTATGGACTGACCGCGGCTAT
Organism: Elusimicrobiota bacterium; assembly: GCA_022072025.1. Classification (NCBI taxonomy): domain Bacteria; kingdom Pseudomonadati; phylum Elusimicrobiota; species Elusimicrobiota bacterium. The sequence continues at coordinate 49,583 of JAJVIP010000015.1, read as the reverse complement.
GATGTGGGGCGTGGCAACCCGTGTTGTTTTTGAGACAACGGAAGATCGAAAAAATGTTTTGGCGCTCAAAATTGAACCAGTAAAAAAAGAGAATGGGGAGAGCGCTTGGAATTTGTGGCGTCATCGCCACGGCTTTCAATTTCTTTCCGGAAGAGGATATTTCTGGAATTCGGTTGAAGACACGCGGCCCCTCTTGGATCCGCAGGACAGTGTTTTCTTTGATGAGGTCTTAAGACATGTGTGGGGATACTGGGTTCAAAAACGCCTGCCGTACTTTTTATCAGCGGGGAATACGGCGTTGGGCGCCCACTGGTCTTCATTGGAGGAACCTGAGGAGAATCTCGCGGACTTAAAAAAAAGTGTTCGATTAAAATACACGAAGGAAGGATTGTTTCATCCAGTTCCGGTCATTTTTCAGATTAATTTGTGGAACGTGCCAGTCAAAATTGATTTTCAGATTGTGAAATCCACTGACACGTCAAAGGGTGTTTTTCTCATGATCGGAAACAAATATCGATGGCGTTACGACATGGGGGAGTGGCGACGGCGGCATGGATATGAAAAGACTTTGTTGGGTGGGTTTGATTGGGCGAAGGGGTTCCCGATCACGGAAGGTCTATCTGAGGAAAACGGCCGGCGTCTCGATAGGTTGATTGAAAGAACAGTGGAGATCTGGGTGGATATGGCTGTTCTCCAAGTGTTGGATCACCTCAACCGCGATTTCGCCCAAGCTCTATCGGAGCTTGATTAGTTCCAGAATTCTTTTTGATTGAGTGCCAAATCGGCCAAGGCCTCGATGAAAGTCGGATGGCTGTTCAATCCCGGAACCCGTTTGTAGGTTTGAATGCCTGATTCAGAAGCCACTTGCGATAGTTCCTGGTCCAATTCATAGAGGGTTTCAATATGATCGGTCACGAAAGCGATGGGAACCACCAAGATTTGTTTCACCCCTTTCGCGCCCAGCTGGATCAAGGTTTCTTTGGTGGAGGGTCCAATCCACTTAAGAGGGCCCAGTTTGGATTGCCACGACAGAGTCCAAGGGCCCTTCCACTTCAAAGCTTCGAGGACGCCTCGAACGGTCTCCTCCATTTGTTGTTGATAGGGATCGCCTGATTCCGTGACCAATTTTTCTGGAATGGAATGCGCCGAAAACACCAAGTGGATATGTTCTTCCTTCGGGTCAGGCATGGTCGCAATCGATTGTCTGATGAGTTCCGAATGGGATTGAAGAAACAAGGGATGGAGGTGCCAGGAACAAATTTCAATTAACTTGGCTTGAGGGGAAAAACGTTTCACGGCGGCCCGGGTTCGATTCAATGCGCCTTTGGTGGTGGTGAGAGAGTATTGGGGGTAAAGAGGAAATGAAAGGAAATTCTCAACGCCCTGATCAGAGAGATCCTTGACCACATCTTCAACGAGAGGATCTGAACAAGTGAACGCGGTTTGGACGATGGTGTCAAATCCCTTCTTCTTCAATAAGTTTTCAGTTCGCATCGCTTGGTTTTCGGTCAGGCGCCTGATCGGGGATCCGCCCCCGATTTTTTGGTACATCGCTTGTGATTCTTTGTCTCGAGCCAAGGAGAGGACCCAGGCCACACCTTTTCTTAAAGGAGTGAAAGGTATTCGAATAATTTCAGGATCTTCAAAAAGGCGAAACAGAAAAGGGCGCACATCATTCTGGGTTGCGGGTCCGCCCAAATTAAGGAATAAAATGGCGCGCTTTTTATTGAACATTGGCTTGGTCATACAAAAATTGTATTTCACTTCTAGTAAAAATTAACTTCTTGGAGTCACCTCACATGAGTCATCGAACAAAAAGCGGCCAAAAGGCCAAGCGGCACAAACACAATCAACGCTGGAAACGTCGCCTCAAAAGAAAGAAGGAAAAACTGCTGTCGGAAGGAAAAATTAAGAAGGGTGTTGCCCCCGTTTCAGCCACTGCCAATTCTTAAAAGACGGATTGAATTTCCGCCTCAAACCCCTTAGGCTTAGAATCAAATCGGTAGTTTAGTGCAGATTTCAGCATTAAATTACCGGTTTCGATTCTATGCGACGCTCGGAACCTAAACAAAAAACAATCCCACCGGTTCGCCGGTCCGAATGGACCCGGCCCGTTCTTTTTAAAGTTCTTCCCGTTCGACACATCTATCGGAAAGATCCCTTCTATGTTCGCTGGTTTCCCGGCCTTATTTTTTTTCTTGTTTTTGTTTTGACTTTGGTTGTTTTGACCCACGCTTCTCCTCCTCAGAGCCGTGGGGCTCGGGCCATTGCTTTGGGCAATGGTTATTCGGCCGTCTCCGGAGACGTCTATTCCCTTTTCTATAACCCCGCCGGTCTCTATGAAATCAATCAAAAAGAAATAGCTTTTGATTATGGCCGATCCTTTAGCATTGGAGAGTCGGCCCGGTCAGACTTTAACGGGGTCTATTCAGTCCCCACACGTTTCAAAGACAAAAATTACCCGCTGACCATGGGAATTTATGGAGAGGTTCCAGCCAAAGGAGCCCATATTGTTGATGTCACTGTGGGGACAGCAGGGGACGCCCCTTTGGAAAGATGGACCCGTGGGATTCTTAAATTCTCAGCCAAAGGGGGATTGGCAGTAACTTTGCGTCAACAACATGGTGACGACCTCTCGGACCGCGTGGGAGAATCGTCTTTGGGTTTGGGCCTGACAGGAGGGTTGATTTTTCCCGTGAACCGAAAACTCCAATCGGGTTTGGCCCTCCGGCAGCTTTTCAATCCAGATGCCAACCCGGCTGGTCCGTCTCTCATCACAGGGATCTTTTACAAATACACCCCTACGCTTCACATGTTGCTCGATTTGGAATATGCCAGTGGAGGGCTTTGGCGAATTCACCCGGGACTGGAGTGGCTTTTGGCAAGGGGAGTGGTCCGTCCCCGGTTGGGGTGGGGGTACCGGGACACCGATGGCGTGGACACCCTGGCAACGGGTGTTGGAATTTATGTGTCTCCCATTCAATTGGACATCGCGCATTTGATTCCTCTCCGAAATGCCACGGACAATACGGGGCAGTTTCGAGCTTCCCTCAGTTACCGGTTTGGTCGTCCTCAATTTTCTGAAATTTACTACGACCGCGCCTTGGAGCAAGCCAGTCAACTGGATCAAAATGTCCTCATGATGACCAGCAAAGAAGCGGAGCTCAAAGCCTCTTTGGCGGAACTCGAACAAAAGAAGCGATTGGCCAAAGAAGAATTGGAGAACGCGAAGTCGCGAATCGAGCAACTGAAAAACAAGGATTTATTGGGTGAAAGAGACGCGGTGATTCGAGATTTGAAGGCGCGGGTGCGGGAATTGGAGGGACATCTCTCCGCCGAGAGAGGAACGCTCAAAGCCATTCGCCAAAAACAAAACAGCATCCGAACCCACAAAGTCTCCGCCGGAGAAACACTTCAAAGCATTGCCCGCGAATACTATGGTGACGCCAGCCAATGGAAAAAGATCTACTCGGCCAATCCCGATAAAATTGACCGAGGTCTCCCCAAAGTCGGATCCACATTGGTCATCCCATGACCGCGATGGATTGGGGAAGTCAGCTTCGACTCTTCAAAGAAAGATTGGCCAAACGCTTGTGGGCGTTGCCCACAGTCACCGAAAGCGAAAAAGAAATCGTGTTCAAGGAGTATCTGTCCGACCTGGATGAATTCGAAAAAAAAATCAACCAGATCTTAGATGAGCACAAATCCAAAGAGAAAGTGTCCAATGATGAAAATGATTTGTTGAGGTCGCTTTTGGGCGTATCGGAGGACGATCTTAAATCAAAGACCTTGATTCTAAGCCAAGAAAAACTGGCGTTGGAGCGTGAAAAGAACAACTTGTTGGAAGAAGCCCAAGAACTTCGCAAGAGACTGGCCGAATTGGAAGGTGAAAATGAGTCTTTGCGGTTGCGGCTGAGCGATTTTGAAAAAAAATCCGAAGAATTTCGTCTTCAACAGTTGCGCCAACGGGACAACGATATACGGTATTTTTCAGAGAACAACGAACTGCTCAAAAGCCAAGCGAAAGATTTGGAATCGAGGATTTCCAATTTGAGACACCTTTTCACTCAAGCCAACCAATCCTATCTCACCGAAAAACAACAAGAAATTACCCTGCTCCAAAAAAAATTAATGGAGGACATGGAATCCACCTTAAAACGGAAACAGGAGCTTTCGTGGAGTGAAGAAGAAATGTTTGCCAAAGGTGTGGCCCAGCGGGTTCGGTCCACTTTGGTGTCGGCTCAGGGGCAGCTCTTATTAACGTTGGAACGATTGGGGCTGTTGGATCCAAAAAACAAAAGCGAGAGTTTTTGGAAAGCGCGGTTGCATTTGTTGGTCGAGGGCGCCCAAGAATTGAGCGAGAATTTTCAGAGAGTTCAAGCCCAACTGCAAGACGTGACGTCCGCCTTGGATGATTATTTGCATCTCACCAACCGCCGGGAGCTAGTGTCTGGCCCCGTCTCATTGAAAGAGCTGGTGGAACGGGAAATGGCGGAATTGTTTGCGGAGCGTCGCCCCACTCTTGCCGTCGAATTTCTATCGGATGATCCCGTGCCCGATATTCCCGGGGATTTGGCTTTGTTGCGCTTCATCATCCATGAATTGTTGAAAAATGCCTTGGAGGCGCTTGTTAATGAGTCGGGGCAAATTATCATCTCCATCAAAAACCGTTCGGATTTGGGCATGGTTCAATTGGTGGTCCGGGATACGGGGAAGGGTATTCCCGAACATTTGGCGCCTCGTCTTTTTCAGCCTTTTTTTTCAACCAAAGAGCATCGTCAGGGACTCAGCTTAAGCCGGGCCCGGCGCTACGCTGAATTTCACGGCGGCGTTTTGGAAATGTTGCAAACAGGAAAGGATGGAACCACGTTCCAGCTTGAGTTGCCTTTAAGAAAAGAAGGAAGCCTTCTCTTGCGCTCCTTATTGCCAGAGAGCGCGCTCGAGAAGCGCAAGGCAAGTTGAGGTCGCGTAATGTCAAAAGTTCTGCTGATTTCGCTTCCCAAAAAACAAGAAAAACGGTTTGAAAGTTTTTTTAAGTCCGTGGGGGTCGCCTGTGATCAGTCTCCGAACTATGAGAAGGCTTTTGAAAAAATTCCGGGGAGTCCTCCCACGCTTATCATCGGCGGGCATCCCCATCGTGCGGAGGAGCTTCAAGCGTTACAGGTGGTTTTAAAGAAGGAATCACCCACCACGCCGTTTATGGTCGTGTTACCTGAACAAAAAGCCGATTTGGCTCTTGAGGCCATGAACGCTGGGGCGTTTGATTGTTTGGTCGAACCACTCAATTCATTTCGGGTCTTGACGGCCGCCAAGCGGGCCACCTTGTCCAATGGTCGGACTCTATTTGGAAAAAAACTGGTGGAGCGAACATTTCCATGGGGAACTTTGGTTTTTGCGATTCTTGGGAGCATCACGTTATTAAAGGGAACTCACGCTCGATTGAACGGAGGTCCGGCGGATCAACTCAATCTCGCGTCGGCCACCCTTTCAGGCATTCAATGGGAAGACCGGTCCTTGTGGGTGGGCAATTGGTATGACTCAACGGTCACGCATTACACCCTTGTGAAAGGACTGACGTCAAAATCTCGAGCCTTGACTTCGAATGAGATTTTCCGCATGCAGGACAGTCAACCTATTTTGGTTTGCAACACGCCGGAGAGTTTGGTGACGGTTGGTTTTGATCTGAAATTTCGCTCGCACCAACGGGCCGTGGGCCTCCCCACGCTTCAGACGGCTGCGGCGCCCGCCACGACCCCCACCGGCTTGGCCTGGGATGGGACGGCCTTGTGGTCCAGTGATGGTCAAACGGGACTTTTGTACAAACATGGGCCTGACTTGCGTGTGATTGATACCGTGAGATCCATTCTTCCCAATCCCAGTGGTATCGCCTGGGCGGATCGATCTCTCTACGTAATGGGGGGAACTCCGTTGCGGTTGGCCAAACTGGAATGGGCGGGGTCTTCCTATATCTGGCATGGTCCCTATCGTCTGTCCAATTTTGTTCCACCCGACGTGACTGTAAGCGGAATGGCGGTGGCTTTTGATCGGTTGTGGGTGGTCACGGGCGGGTCGCCCCATATGATTTCTCGTTCTTTGAAGGATTTGCAAGGGCAGTTTGAGGGATGGAAAGATGCAAATTGAGCGCCGTCAGATCGCGCGTTTCTCCACCAGCATCCCGGTGGGCTTGCGATTTCCCAGCGGTCCCCACAAAGAAGGATGGGGGAGAATTCTCAATTTAAGCCCCGAGGGACTTTTGGTTGAAACGGCTTTTCCTTTGCGAGTGGCGGGGGTGGTCTATGTGACCTTTTCCCTTAAAGATGGGGTTCGGTTGGAGAATCTACGCACCCGAATTATTCGAGTTGGTTATGAGGAAGGATATTATCGGGCTGGAATTGCGTTTGATGATGTGGTCGATCAAGAAACTCTTCGGGACGTGATTTCAGCCCTTGCCTATGAAGGCGGCATGACGATTTCCTAATTTTCATGCTACCATGGCCCCATGTTAAGACGAATGTGTCGAGCAAAAATTCACCGGGCCACCATCACTGCCAGTAGGCTTGATTATGAAGGTAGCATTGAAGTCGATCAGGTTCTCATGGAAAAGGCCGGTATTCTTGAGCATGAGATGGTATTGGTGGCCAACCTGGCCAATGGCCAACGATTTGAAACCTATGTGATCAAAGGCGCTCGTCATTCGGGTGTTATTGGTCTTAATGGCGCTGCGGCGCGATTGGGTTCTCCGGGTGACAAGATCATTATTATGTCTGTGGCGTGGATGGAGGAAACGATGGCCAAAAAACTGAAACCTCAATTTGTTCAAGTTGACCAACACAACCACGTTATCGCCATTCGTCCTGGAGTCAAACGTGGCTAATCCTTCCCCTTCCGCGAAAAATCGGCCCAGCGACAAACGAATATTGATCATTGAGGACGATGAATCGATTTTGTCCTTGATGAAAACGACTTTTGAAATTGAAGGATTCGATGTCAAAACCGCGCGCGATGGCCGAAATATCCAAAAAATATCCAGTGATTTTAAACCTGATTTGGTGGTCACAGACTTGATGATGCCGGGTGTCGGAGGTTTTGACGTGATTCGGCAACTCCAAAGCGACCCCGTGACGAATAAAGTCCCCGTTCTGCTCATAACAGGGTCCAATATGAACGAGTCCACAAAATCGATGATGCAAATGGAGTCGAACCTTGTGGGATATTTTGAAAAACCCGTTCGTCCCGAAACTCTGTTACGAAAAATCCACAAATTGTTGAACACCGCTTCTTTATCTGAGCAGCGGGCCGCCGATTCAACCAAAGACTATCCAACCAATTTCAACGACATTTTCTGATATGCCTTGGTGGAGATCTCGTTGGTTTAAAAATTTAATTCTCGTTTTGACGGGTGTGTTGGGTGTTTATGGAATTGTTCTGGTTGATGTGGTCCTTCGGGCCAAGGAGTCGTATCAGCAAGCAGAGAAGTATTTATATTGGCACGACCACCCAGAGGCCAAAAAAGCGTTTTTTGATAAGAAGTTTGAGAAAGAGAAAAAACTTTTAGAAGAATCCATTTCGAAAAAGAAACTGCCCGAAAGCGAATTCCAAGCGAAACTTGAAACATTGGAGTTTGATCGGGATTACAACATCAGCGAATCCTCCCTTAAATATGCCTATCAATACTTCAAGGATACCTACGAGTTATTCACACCTCCTGAATCTTCCTGGGTAAAAAAAGCTCGCGTCAAAACCCCGGAAGTCCTGGAAATGTGGAAACAAGAGCTCCGTGAGCAAAAGATTCCGTACGAAGACACGTTCTTCGACTAAATGGCCCACCCCGGTTCGGTGGCTTGTTGCTTTGGCGCTGTTACCCCTCTTATGGGCGGTACTCCATCAGACGGTTCTTATGGTTCCTCATTTGGCTCAGGAAGGATTTCGGGGATGGGGGATGTACGGGGCGGGAATTGTGTCTTATTTTGTTTTTGAAAGAATTTTCGTGAAACCGATGTGGCTTTACGTGTTTGGGCATGAATTGACCCATGTTTTGACGGGGGTTCTTTCAGGCGCCAAAATTCACTCCTTCAAAGCCAAGTCCACTGGCGGTGAGGTCCACCTCTCCAAATCAAATGCTTTCATTGCGCTTTCTCCCTATGTGATTCCGCTCTATGCGGTGGGGGTGATTGGCCTCTATGCCATGACCCGCCATTGGTGGAACCCTCCCCACCTTGAGCCCCTGTTTCAATTCCTGCTGGGAAGCGCCCTGGCCTTTCATACGTCGCTCACTTTCTCGGCGGTACACAAACATCAACCGGATTTAAAAATATTGGGCCTTGTTTTGTCCGGCGTGTTGATCCTTCTTGGGAACACGCTCATCCTGGCGATTTTAGGGATTAGCCTTTTTTCCAAGACCCCGACATTCACGCATTTCGCCCGATCGGTGGGACGCGAATCCCATGAAACATGGAAAGTGATCGGGACCCTTTCTTGGAAAGGGGCCCAAAAAGCATTCGATTATATAGCGGCACAGCCATGGACCCGATAACGCATTCTTTGGTGGGTGGCCTGGTCGCCCAAACCGTAAAAACTTCCCGCCGGCGTTTTTGGATCATGATGTTTTTGGGTGAAGCGCCGGACTTGGATGTTTTTTTTGGAGGGTTGGGACCCTGGGCCTTTTGGTTGCACCATCGCGGCATCACTCATTCGTTTTTTGGGGTGGGGGTTCAAGCGATTTTTTATGCGCTTTTATTTGGAATTTGGGACAAGGGCCCTTTCAAACAAAGACTGCTTCATTATGCATGTCCCCTCTTGCTACACGCTTGTTGTGATTATCTCACCAGTTATGGTGTTCCTCTTTTGTCTCCTTTCGATTTCACGGAATTTTCCGGAAATCTCATGACGGCCATCACCGTGATTCCGCTCCTGTTTATGTCGATCGGGTTAATGGTGTTAAATCGGAAAAAAATTGAGGGGTGGCGGGCCACCCGTTGGCTTTGGATGGCTTGGGGGGTCACGCTTCTTTTCGCCTATTCCGGAAAAACCCAAGCTCAAAAGATTATGGAGCCGTTCAAAGGACATGTGACGGTGGTTTCTGGACTGCTCAATCCCATTGGTTGGACGGCGGTGGTTCAAGGGGCCTCTTGTTGTGACTATCAAGCGCATTGGGTTAATTCCATTACGGGGAATACACGGGAAGGTTTAAAAGTTAAAACCGACTTGGATTTTTTTCCCATTCAAGCCAGCCTTCAATCCCCGCAAGTCAAACGGTTTCAAGAAACCATTCGTTGGCCGGTGGCCAGAGCGCTTTCTCAAGCCGATGGCGGGTGGATTGTGGAATGGGGAAAAGTGATCTTTTCTTCTCGCGGAATGGTGCGTGGTTTGTTGTCGGTGCAGGTGTCAACGACGGGTGCTCTCAGTGATGAAAAACGAATCTTTACCTTTTGGACTCCCAATGAAAACAAATCTTAGTGGGGTTCTGCTCTTACTTTGGCTGAGTGTTTCTGGTCTGCTGGCCGCGCCCAAACCCGGGGATTTTCTAACCCAGGGTCCCACCAAAGAAAAACGGATGGCCTTGACTTTTGATGACGGCCCGGGCCCCAACACTCCTCAATTCTTGGATCTGTTGGACCGTTATAATGTTAAAGCCACTTTCTTTTTGTTGGGGGAGCAGGTCCGTTTGCGCCCTGAAATCGCGAAAATGATTTCAGAAAAAGGCCATGAATTGGCCAATCACACCATGACGCACATGAATTACAACAAACGGTATCGTTTCAACTTGACACAGGTAGGCGATGAAAACAAAGCACGTGAGGTGACCCGGCAAGAATTGGTCAAGGACATGATACAGGCCAAAGACCTCATTGAAAAAAAATCGGGTCAAAAGATAAAAATTCTGCGGATGCCCTATGGCATTGATCGACCGTGGATCACGGCGGCGGCCAAAGAGGCGGGTTTTGTTGTTGTGAATTGGACGTATGGCACGGATTGGAATTCCACCACCGCCGAACAAGAGATTTCAGGCTACGTTAAAGCCATCAAGCCGGGGGCTGTTCTATTGCTCCACGACGGCTGGCCCAAAAGCCAAAAGTCATTGGAAATAACCGAAGCGGTGATTAAAGCTGCAAAAGAAAAAGGATTCGAACTGGTCCCCCTGGGCGAACTCCTCGGTCTTACGCCGAAGTAACTTTCATTAAGGTTTCTTGAATCGTTCCACAGACTGTTTCACTTCTTTAATGGCATCCGCGGCCTTTCCCCAACCTTTCACTTCAATGGGCACTCCCTCCAGCTGTTTGTATGTGCCGAAAAAATGTTCCACTTCGCGTAAATAATGACTGGGGACGTCATCCAGTTCATGATATTCAGCAAATAACGGATCCGTGTGGGGAACGCCCAACACTTTAAAATCATTTTTCCCGTCGTCTTTCATTTTAAAAAGACCAATCACCCGCGCTTCAATTAAACAGCCGCTGAAGGTGGGTTCATTCACCATCACCAGGACGTCCAGCGGGTCTCCATCTTCGGCCAAGGTTTGGGGGATGAAACCGTAATCACCGGGGTAATGGCTGGAAGCGAACAGGTACCGATCAAGTCGAATCAAACCGGTTTTTTTGTCCACTTCAAATTTATTGCGACTGCCTTTGGGAATCTCAACGATGGCATTGACCACACGCGGAATATCGTTCCCCGGAGGGACGAGAATATAAGGAGTATTTTTCATTTTCCTTCCTTTATTTGCACAGCGCTAGCTGGAATTGAATCACTCTTGATGACACGGCCGATCTTATCAACCTGTCCAAAATTAAGCACGCCGGTGGGGCAACTTGAAACACAAGCCGAACAACGGACGCATTGCGGATCCTGCATCGAGAGGCCTTTGTTCGCGAAATTCATGACATCGATGCCCATGTGACAGACAGAGGTGCACACATTGCAAGAGATGCACTTCTTTTTATTGGAGATGATTCCAAACCGGCTGAAGCGGGAGTAAATGTGCATGAGGGCCGCCAAGGGGCAGAAGAAACGGCACCACACACGCCCCGAGAAATGGAAGTAAAGACCCACACCGATAATTCCAGCCAAGAACAAATCCACGAACCACACATAATTGAAGACCGGTAAATCGTGAAAAATATAGTCATAGGCTTTTTCCGCCCAACCGACCTGCATCCATCCCAGAATTCGAAACAGGAGCAGCGCGAAGGCCGCGAACAGAATCACCTGCCCCGCCATGTTGAGCTTGTTCCAGAAGGGACCGTGCGGCATTTTTGTTCGGTGGGAGTCGCCGAGCGTTTCAGCCAGAGCGCCGCAGGAACAGATCCAACCGCAATAGGCGCCCTTTCCCCAGAAATAAATGATGCCGGGAATCACAACGAAGGTTTGAACGGCGCTGATGAAAAGCCAGGCCCACATTGGTTGATGGGTGAACACATTCCAGAAAAAAAGCGGCCAGGCCAGAATCAAACCAAATGATCTCCAATATTCACGGCCGTGACCGTAGTCGGCGATTGGGAAAAGCGCGTCGGCCATTTTTTTAAGGAAACCCGAGTCAAAGGCGCCGGCGTGACCCATCCAAGGAAGAACAATATAGGGGAGAAGAAACAATGGAATAATTTGGACCAGGGCCAATGTCCATGTTTGGGCCTTCACATAGGGTGTTGCCCGCGTCCGAATCCGTTTGTATCCGAAACCAACAATGATGAGGCAATACGCCAGCGAATAATAGAAGCCCGGCTCGCCGAGTGTGATTTTGAGTGTTTGGGCGAGAGGCGATACGGCATTTTTCCAGTGAGCGGTGATGTTGTAGGGAAACCATTGGTGTTGAGCGAATATATCGCCGATTTTTGTAATGCCGCGAAGAAGTGGAATGTGGTCGAAACCGTTGATGCCGGTTTTTTTCCAGTGATAGACAAAAGTGAATGCCGCAAGTGAAAGCGCAAGCGTGGTGATACGACTTGCACTCCATTCACCGGTGATGTGAATGCCCGATCGTCGGAAGAAGTCGAGAGGGGCCTCGCGTCCAATCATGGTGAAGACCACGTCATTGGGAATTTGTTCCTCTCCTCCGGCCGCTGTTTGAAGGGTCACGCTGTCCGACGCGATTTTTTTAACCACCGAGCTCGTCCGCAAGCGCAGTTGACCTGTGGAAGGCGCTTCGGGCATGAAAGACCCGGTGGCCGTGGTGACTCTTTCCGAAATGGGGTTGGAGACCTTGGCTTCTGCCTGCGGGTCTTTGGCCAACATCTGGACCATTTCAATATTTTCCGGTTTGGCGCGCGCGAAATCCGGCTTGCGATAACTGAGAGTGACATTGGCGCCGGCCTTGGTGAGCGCGATGGCCGTTTCCAGGGCACTATCGCCCCCGCCCACGACCAGACAATTTTTTCCCGCATAATCTTGGGGGTCGTGCAGCCGGTTGTACACTTTGTCCAGCTCTTCGCCGGGCACGCCGAGTTTTCGGAAATTTCCGCTGCGCCCAATGGCCACGATCACGCGCTGTGCCTGAATCGGCGGCTCGCCACGCAGATTGATCTCAAAAATATTTCCTTTTTTAACGGTCCGTTCCGCAAACGAAGTCCGCGTTTCGACTTTGCCGTGAGTTTGCCGTTTCAGTTCCTCTATCAACGGCTCCTTGACTTGGGCGGAAACAATGAGGTCCCCGGCGGGCCTCATGTCGTTGGGGTAAGTGAAGATCGGTTTTGCTTTGGGAAAGTTCACAACCGTAGAGAATGGTTCGCTGGCCTCAAGAACAATGTAATTCAAGCCGAACTTTTTGGCCTCCAGGGCTGCCGCCATTCCGGAAACGCCTCCGCCAATGATCACAAGGTCATACACACTCTGTCCAGTCTGGGGGAGAGCCGCAGGGGGGTGGCTTGTCTTGGTTGCTTGAATTTTTTTATCCGCGTAAAGGCTGCGAACGGCCTTCGTGCCCGAATCGATCGAAAATTTTAAGAGGGGAATTCCTTGGAGGTCTCCCACCACATAAAGGCCGGAGATGTTGGTCGATCCGTCCTTCTGTAACTCAGGAAGTTTCTCCACATGACCCGCAGGCCATTGGCCGTGGAGCCAGTGGAAATATTTCTTCGCGGCCTTTATCATCAAATCTTGGTTAACCGGTTTTACGCTTCCGATTCGAAGGTAGTGTCTCCGCTGTTACGGAGTTGAAATAATCAACCACTTGTTTAGGGTTCATTTTTTCGGTCTTTTTGACGACTTTACGCTTCCATTTTCTGACTTCCAAAAGAGCTTTATCTATTTTTTTCACAATCCAATTACCTCCTGGGGTGTAATAATTTCGATTATATTTAGCCCCATCTTTTTGTTTACAGTATGTATGCCTTTGATTCGAGAAATATTGACCATGTCCTTAAAGTTCCAACTCACGATGGCGTCCATGCCGTTTAATGTGGCCAATGCGATATGGCGTGCGTCATTCAGTGAATTTTTGTTCATAACTTGTTCCGAGATGTACAGCTTTGCTAATTCTTCGGCTTCAATGGACATGGGGGTGATTGTCAGGCCCTCTATTTCTCTTAGCAACATTGATCTGCGTGGTTCAGCAGCAGCTTTGATCTCTTCGATGACGATTCTAGAAATGAAGGCTTCATGTTTAAAACATCTAACAAAGTGCATGAACTGTTTGGTAATGAATGTTCTTTCTGGAGAATCGTCGGCATAAACATAGTTGGGAATTGTCGTATCCAGATACAATTTCAGCTTCTTGGTATGAATTTTTATCAGCATATTCCCTCTCCTTAGAAAAGTTAGAGGGGATATATTACCGGCGGAGGGACTTGAACCCCCATGCCCGTGAGGACATCAGATTTTGAGTCTGACGCGTCTGCCATTCCGCCACGCCGGCTTGTGCTACTTTTGATTGACTGTCTTCTGTTTTGGAAGGTTCCACCACGTCGGACGAAGCCAAAATTGGGTCGATTGTAACATTTTGTGGTACGGAGTCACGGTAGAGCCGTTCAACAGGTGGTACTTTGAGGACAGATACGTGTTCCCGGTTCTAGGCACTTTTAAATCCTATTTGTCATGAGCGCTTGGGAGGTAATGCCATCAGAGTCCGGATTGCTTCAAAAATATCTCGCAACTGAAGATCGTGGTTTTCCACTTTACGTTCCAAGTGGTCGATCTTTTTGGCCAACTCCTTGTGGGATGCGATCAATTCTCGTAGTCGGACAAAAGCCCACATGATTTCGAACATGAAGTCGGGGGGAAATCTGCCTGCATTGCATTTTACAGCTTTGTTTAAGTTCTTTGTTGCAACTCCATATAGCATGGCAAGGTCCGCGGCTTAGTTAACCGAGGGATTCTTTCATCTCGCCTAATTAAATAGGAAGAGTCTCTTGGTTCACGCCCGCGCTTGGTCCCATGGAGGGGTGGTGACTGGTGAAAATGGAGGAGGTTTGGGATGGTGGCAACATTTAAGCCCAAAAAATTTTCATTTGTGGGAGAATTGAGACATGCATTATTCAAATATGTGGGAATTGGCTTTTGCGTTAGCTTCGTTTGCAACGGGAATCTTGAGCCTGCTGCTGGCTATCACGGTCGTTCTAGGGAACCCTCGGTTAAAAGAAAACCGTTCTTGGGCGCTAGCTAGTTTGAGCGTGGCTGTTTGGGCTGGTGGATTGGGGTTTGCGATCCTGGCTGCGGACAAGGAACAATCGTTATTCTGGAATCAGATTTTTTATTGCGGCGGTGTTTGGGTTCCGACAACCTTTCTCTGGTTTGTTTCTATTTTTACCAAGAAACCCATTTCTAAACTTATTCTTTTTGGTGCCATCATTATTAGTTTTATTCTGACCGTTATTCTTGTTAGTCAAATCGAATGGTTCATCGTTGATTTAGTCCCGAGGGGACCATTTCGTTATTGGGAATCGCTTGGTCCCGCATACCACCTTTTTTCATTATTCTTTTTTTTGGGAATGCTTTATTCAATAAGCCATCTCTACAAGGCCATGAAAAACGACCAGTTCCTGGAAAAACAGAAGCTGTTATGGGTTTTGGTGGGAATGGGGGTTGGTGTCTTTGGTGGATCGACCAACTTCTTTTACGACTACTCCATAAATATTCCACCTTTCGGTCAGTTTCTGGTTTTTCTTTATCCGCTTCTTATGTCCTGGGCAATTGTCCGATATCAAGCATTGGATGTCCGAATCCTTTTTCGGAAGACGGGCTTGTTGGTTGGAATTTATCTACTCCTGATTCTTTTGGTGGCTCCGGTCCTTTTTCTTTTACAGGGAATGATTGGTTTGCGGGGAGCAAGAGAGGCGGTTATATTTTTCTTGAGTTCATTGATCGTTGGAGTGATTTTATCTTTGGCCCCATTTGCCTATGCGTATTTCGTTCAACGAAGCCGTTTTTTTCATGAACACACGCTGGCGGGAATTGCTCATGAACTTAAAAGTCCCCTCGCTATTATTGAGAGCGCCCTAGAGGTTTTGACTGATTCAAATGGGTTGAAAAAAAGCGCGGCGGTGCAGAAAGATTATTTGGAGATGATTGAACGGAATACATCTAGGCTCCAACTATATGTGAATGACCTTCTTCAGGTTTTTAATCTGCAAGGGAAAAAATTGCCGTTGAAAATGGATGCCGTGGATATCCGATCCGTTTGCGACAAAGTTGTGGATGTGGTGCGACCGTTGGCCTTAGCCAAGGGCCTGAAATTGGCAACGGTCTACCCGGATCAATTGGATCCCATCCGTATTGACTCTGAAAAGATTGAGAAAGTTGTTTCAAATTTGTTGTCGAACGCATTGAAGTTTACCGATAAAGGGGAGATCGAATTGCTCGTCATCGTCAATGGGAACAATGGTATCACCATTAAGATCACCGATACAGGTAAGGGCATCCCAAAGGAAGATGTCCCATTTATTTTTGAGAGATTTTATCAGGGGGCAGCGGGAAGATCAGCCAAAGGAACGGGACTTGGGCTTGCGATAGCCCGCGCTTGGGTTGAGGCCCATGGTGGTAGTATTCATGCGGAATCTCGCGGTGCCGGAAAGGGTAGTTGTCTATGGTTTTCATTGCCGAAATAGAGGTTGATATTTACCGCCCATATTTTTTGTTTGGTTTCTGGGTGAATAGCCGATGAATAGCAGTATTAGAAATGTGATCGGCGAGAGGAGGACGGCCAGGGGCAACCAAAGGAGAGGCTTTCGGTTCTTTTCAGCCGCCATTCCCACCGTTCCAGCGATCAATAGGAGATGGAGAACCAAACCAGCGCCCGCGGCAAATATCCAACTCGTCTCATTCATTCCTCAAGGATGTGCATAAAGTCACATCTTTTCAACTGTTTGAATATTCAGGCTGCCATAACAGCCTATTTCGACTAAAAATTTATCCCGGACTTTGCGTGGAACTGCGTTTTCGACAAACTATGTTCAACCTGGATTTTGTATTAGAAATATAGAAGTCGTTACCCCTGAATGCCCCTGTCAGTACCATAATAATGCCGGATATGTTCCGGCATTGATGAAATTATTGAATGAGAGGGGGGAAATATTGATTCCCGATTGAGAATTTCGGGAATAATGACGACTGGGACTTTTTTGTTCGACAGAGTTTTTCGAAAATACAGTCTCAATGAAATGTCAGGAATAAAAGCCCCGCCCGCGGATCTTTATGGCGGGCGGGGCTTTTATCAAGATACATCAAGAGCTCAGATTGGATTTTGACGTACTTGCCATGCATTTCCGCTCATGATTTGCGGAGATTGCAGCTTGTTTCTCCAAAATCCTGGTCGCCCATTCCAAGAGGGAGGGAAAAAATGCAGGTATAGGCTGTGAAACTTACGATTCGTACCACCTGAACGTGGACATCTCCCCAACCATCTGGAACTTGGAGATCAAAGGAAAACTCTCCACCTGGTTCATTGGTTCTTCCAAAAACAGGAAAAGATTTGGAGTCAACTTCGACTATAACGGAGATTGGGGTTTTTGTCGCTGGACCGCCAATGGTGTTACCTTTGGGGATTTCATCACCCTCAACCGCTCCCCACACCACCTTGATTGTCCCATTTACTGTTCTCATAGGAGCAGTTTCATTATCTCCTGCTATTGCCATGCCAGGGATATCATTTTCATCTGCTCTTAATTTATTAATCGAACCACCCATAATCAGCGTAAACATCAGCATCAGTCCAATTGACCGCTTCATTGTTATTCCTCCCGTATTCAATTTTTTTCATGGTTCCCTCTTATGGACACCTCTATAAATGTGTCATTGCACCATGAGGTCGATGTTGCAACGCTATTTCCAAATGATGGGACCCTCCTGAAAGGTTGCATCTCATTAGGGCCATAGGCTCTGACCGTCGCCTTCCAAGTCTTTATGCTGGCTTTGGTATCATCCGCGGACTATGAAGATTATTTTGACTGGGGCGGCGGGTTTTATTGGGAGTTGTTATCTTCGGAAACTCAACGACATGGGTCTCTCCGACGTTTGGATCGTTGATACGCCGCTTTCCGCGGAGGGGGTGGAAAACCTCCAAGGGAAAAAATTTAAAGATTATTTAAGTCGCGAGGACCTGTTGCAGCGGATCAGCCGGGAACAGTTCAAGGATGTGGATGTGATTGTCCATATGGGCGCCTGTTCCGATACAACCGAAATGGACCGGGCCTTTCTCAAACGGAACAATTTTGAATACAGCCAAACCTTGGCTCTGTGGGCTTTGACGAAGGGAAAACGTTTCCACTACGCCTCCAGCGCATCGGTGTATGGGGACGGAAAAAACGGATATCAGGACGATGACAGTCTTCTCGCTCAATTCAAACCCCTCAATCCCTACGCGGAATCAAAACACGCGTTTGATTCTTGGCTTATTCACGAGAAACTCACGAACCAAGTGGTGGGGTTTCGTTATTTTAATGTGTTTGGCCCCAATGAATACCACAAGGGGGACATGCGCAGCATGGTGTGCAAAGCGGTGGATCAGATAAATAAGGATGGAGCGGTCAAACTGTTTGCCACCACGCGGCCCGGTTATCCGGATGGGTCGGAGGAGCGAGATTTTGTGTATGTCAAAGATGTGAATGAGGTGATGGCCTATTTCTTGGAGCATCCCGATAAAAACGGCATTTTCAATGTGGGGTCGGGGAAGGCGCGGTCCTTCAAAGATTTGATGTTGGCGGTTTTCTCGGCGCTTGGAAAAGAACCCGTCATTCAATACATTCCCATGCCGGAACGGCTCAAAGGCCAATATCAATATTTCACAGAGGCGGACTTGTCAAAATTACGGTCCGTGGGTTACAACAAACCCTTCCTGAAATTGGAAGAGTCTGTCGGGGACTATGTGAAGAACCATTTAATTCAGCAGCAAAGGATTTACTGAATTTCGAGGAGGTCGCGTTCCATGAAACATCATTTTTTACTCGCCGCGGGGATTGGTTTTTTTCTGGCCGCTTGTGCCACGGTTCAATACACAGGACGAAAACAGTTCAATTTGGTCTCGCCGGAGCAAGAAGCCCAGTTGGGCGAGCAGGCCTATCAGGAAATCCTTCAAAAGACGCCGCTCACCAAGAATGCCGACTATCAGCGGCGGATTCGCGAGATTGGCGCGCGCATTCAGGCGGTGGCCAATGAGCCCTCTTTCAAGTGGGAGTTCAATGTCCTTCAAGGAAAAGAAGTGAATGCCTTCTGTTTGCCGGGCGGAAAAGTGGCGTTTTGGGACGGAATCATGCCGATCTGTGAGTCCGATGCCGGAGTGGCGGTGGTGATGGGTCACGAAGTGGCGCACGCGTTGGCCCACCATGGAGCTGAGCGAATGAGCCAAGGAATGGGAGCGGAAATTATTGGAGAGCTTTTATCCATGGGCCTTGGGAAAGCCTCACCAGAGGTGCGCAATGGAGCGATGCAAGCTTTTGGATTGGGCGCCCAGGTGGGGGTCATTCTTCCTTTCAGCCGAAAACATGAATCGGAGGCCGACAAGATAGGACTCATCTTGATGGCCAAGGCGGGTTATGATCCCCGCACCGCCGTCGATTTTTGGAAAAGAATGGCCCAGTCGGGAGGGCAGAAACCGCCGGAGTTTTTGTCGTCCCACCCCTCCGATGAAACGCGCATCAAGCAAATCGAGAGTTGGTTGCCAGAGGCGTTGAGTTATTACAAGCCCTGAAACTTGGGGCGACTGATTTAACGTGTATAATCCGTCGAGGTGAATATGTCTATCCATCCCCGATCCCATTTCCCTTCCAAAATCCAATCCGTGACGGTTGTTTGTAATCCTGAAAAACAACGGGCGCGCTCTGAATTGTCGCGTCTTCAGGAGTGGTTTAGACGGAACAAGATCGTAGTGAATCCCATTCAAAGATTAAACCAATCCGATGCGTTGGTGACCTTGGGCGGAGATGGCACCATCCTTTCGGTGGCCGCCAAGGCGGCCCAAGCGGGTGTTCCGGTGTTGGGCATCAATATCGGGCGTCTGGGGTTTATGACCTCGATCGAATTGGGGGCTCTGTATCCTTCGCTTAAACGATGGGTGTCGGGCAAATGGGATATCTCCGAACGGCTCATGTTGGAGGTGTCGGCCCCGCGGGTTAAAGAGTCTTTGTTTGCTTTAAATGAAGCGGTGGTTCGATGCGGGTCGACCACGCGTGTGATCACGGTGGACGCTTCCATTGAAAATGAAAACCTGGGACGTTTTACAGGGGATGGAGTGATTGTGGCCACGCCCACAGGCTCCACCGCCTATTCCTTGGCGGCCCAAGGGCCGGTGGTCCATCCGGAGGTGGAAGCGCTCGTGCTCACCCCCGTTTGTGCCCACAGCTTTACCCAACGCCCGGTGGTTTATCCCAAACATCAGAAATTGATCCTCAGCCTTCAAGACCAACGGGTTGGAAATGAAGTACAACTTTGTCTGGACGGTCAGCGGGTTTATGCGCTTAAATCCGGAGACAAAGTGGGAATTCAATGCGCTTTGCATAAATTAAAACTGTTTCAGGAGCCTGGGGTATCCTACTTCAGTGTTTTAAGAGAAAAATTATCTTGGGGAGAGCGATGAGAAAATATTCACTTTTAATTTTTTTGGCTTTGGCAGTTTCCAGGCCCCTTTGGGCGGAGAGGAGGGGGGATCAAGGGGTGGGACTCATGTTGGGAAACCCCAGTGGATTTTCATACAAGATGTGGTTGGATGAACGAATGGCCATTGATGGCGCCGCCGGTGTTGACCAAGGGGAGTTCGACCTGCATGCCACCCTTCTTTTTCACAATTTTACCTGGGCCAAAAATGTCAAAGACAGCCTTATCAAAGGCATCACGGACAACGGAGACTTCCCTTTTTATTTTGGAGTGGGGCCGCGCGCTCTTTTTGACGACAAAACTGAGGTTGGAGTTCGCTTTCCCGTCGGATTGGCTTTTCTTCCACACAAAACAACCTGGGAGTTCTTTGCGGAATTCGCTCCGGTGTTGCGTTTGACCCCAAGCACCGGTTTTGATGCTGATTACGCGATCGGTCTTCGATATTATTTCCCAGCGGTTCGCGCCAGGACTCAGGGATGAGCGTCGATCCGCGGTTTTTAAAAACCTCTGGGGTTGAGGCCTTCACTGGCAATGAGCTTCTGCTTAAAGGGGCCATTGAGGCGGGGGTGGGGCTTATCACAGGCTATCCGGGTTCGCCGGTATCAGAGGTTTTTGATGCCATTAGCGAGGTGGCCCCCTATTTGGCCGAGCGCGGCATGGTGGCCCAGATTGCGAACAATGAAGCTTTGGCCACCGCGCGTCTGAACGGGGCGCGGCAGGCGGGCCTGAGAGCCATGGCGGTCATGAAATCGGTGGGACTCCACGTGGGAGCGGACGGGTTGGCCATTGGAAATCTTATGGAAATCCGAAAGCCTGAAGGGGGCGCGGTGGTGGTGGTGGGTGACGATCCCTGGAACGAAACCACACAAATCAATTCTGATTCCAGATATCTTTCAAAACATCTGCACATGCCGTTGGTGGAACCATCCACTTTCCAAGAAATAAAAGATTGGGTGAAAATTGCTTTTGAACTCTCGGGAGCCTCCGACCTTTACATCACCTATTTGTTGACCACCAACCAAGCCGATGGGGGCGGAACGGTTAAAGTGCATTCTCATCCGGATATCCCGGTCAGTCATTTACATCCAGCCACCTTGTGGAGCAAAGACATCCATATTTCAGACACCGTTTTGATTCCTCCTCACACCTCCATGCGTGAGGCCACTCTGGCCGATCGCTTCAGTCGGCTTATGACCCAGGTTCGCAAGGTTGGCCTCAATCAATGGCACGGACCCAAACGGGTGCGAATGCCGGTGGGTTTCATTACTTCGGGCCTGGCCTCATCCTATCTCGAGGAAGTTTTGCGTTTGTTGGGACTTTGGACGCGCACTCCTGTTCTTAAGTTGGGAATGACGTATCCGATCGATTCAGAGGATGTGTTCGACTTGGCCAATCATGTGGAGCATTTGGTGGTGGTTGAGGAGAAACGCGGGTTTTTGGAATCACAGGTGTCCGAAATTCTCATGGACCTCCGTCAGACGGGGCGCCTCCCCAAACCGCCGGCCCTTTGGGGGAAAAAGTTTCCGCATGATGAACCGGGATTTCCGTCCACGCGGGGCTTGAATGTTTCCATTGTTTTGGAAGTTCTCGGGCCAGCCTTCTTGCGTTGGAAAGAACATTTCCCGACCCTCAATGTCGAACGGATTGAAAAAGAATTGGCCGAAATTGTCCACACGCGGTCATCCTCCTACGATGTGCCCCTTCGAACCCCCACCTTTTGTCCGGGATGTCCCCATCGGGATTCTTCCACAGTGAGTCTCAAACTCAAATCCAATTTCATGAAATTCGACTATATGGAGAAGAAACACCAATCTCCGGTTGATGTTATTTACCACGGCGAATCCGGATGCCATTCCATGCTCCAATTCGCTCCGAACGAAGGTCTTATGCAGAATTATTCCGGCATGGGATTGGGTGGCGGAACGGGGGCTGGCATGTCGCCTTTTGTCACCAACAAACAGGTGGTTTTCCTTGGGGATTCGACCTTTTTTCACTCCGGCATGGTCGCCGTCTCGGACTCCATCAAGAACAACCAGAACATTACCTATGTGATCCTTGAAAACGGGACCACCGCCATGACCGGCCACCAACCGACCCCGGGCAATCAAGTGGATGTGATGGGCAATCCAACGCTTTCTCAAAACATCGAGCGCCTATTGAATGGCATGGCGCCACAGAGTTTGAAAATTATTCGCACCAATCCCGCGGATCGGGACGCTTACCAAGAATTGCTGGAAAAAACCGTTCTCGAGCCGGGCGTTAAAGTGATCATTGCCGACAAAGAGTGCGCCATCACACTGCACCGTCGGAAAAATGCCGAAAAAAAAGAAGTGATTCGCAGACAAGGCTTCTTGCCACGGGAAGAAAAGATCAATATCACGCCCGAAGTGTGCGAATATTGTTTGGAATGTACGCGCCAAACCGGTTGTCCGGGCCTGACGGTGGAGGAAACGCCCTATGGACGAAAAATCGCCACCGACCTTTCCACTTGTGTTGATGACGGCGCTTGCGCTCGCACCAAAGCCTGTCCTTCATTCGAAAAGGTGGTGATCACGCGTCGAAACCCGCCACAGAAACACGCGTATGAAACATTTGATTTTTCACAACTGCCCCAACCGCAGATTCATCAGTTTGAAGACCGGTGGACGGCCTACACCGCTGGCGTGGGCGGCATGGGAGCGGGCATTGTTAATGCCGTATTGGTGCGGGCGGGCATGTTGGAAGGCTTGGACGTCAGTTTTCTCGATAAAAAAGGTTTGGCCATTCGAAACGGCGGTGTGTATGGCCATATTGTTTTTTCAAAAAAAGGCCCGGTCAGCACACCGGTGATTCCCTACGGAAAAGCAGATTTACTCATCGGGTTGGATCTTTTGGAAGCGGCCCGGGCGTTGGACGCTCGAACCAATTTGCGTGTAGCCCATCCTGCTCGAACGCATGGGGTCATCAACAATCACAAACATGAAACCGTTCTTTCTTTGATGGGCCGGATCGATTTCGACCCCCAAAAACTAGAAAAGGTGATTGAAGCCAAAGTTCGCTTGGGCGGATACCTTTCAGCTGACTTTTCAGAGCTTTCAGAACGTTTCATTGGCTCGAAGCTTTACGCCAATATGATGATTGTGGGCGCCGCCTTTCAAAAGGGATGGATTCCTTTGTCTGAAGAGCGTCTCTTGGCCGCCATTGACCAAAGTGTTCGTAAGGCAGATGTAGCGTTCAATTACCAAGCCTTTAAGCTGGGACGCTATTTCGCCGCGCACCCCGAACTTCTGCGTCCAGAATACAAACGCCAAACGGTGACCGATGTAATTGAAGAAAAGGCCTTTTACCTCGCGAAGAGCCGATGGGTGGGTGGAAAAGCTCTGGCTTCGGGATACAGAAAGTTAATGGGAGAGGCGCTTCGCTGGATGGACTTGCCTGAGGGGAACGCCGCTCTTTTGGCTCGCATTGTTTATGACTTGATTCGTTACGAGAATATTCGTTTGGCGGAACGTTATGTTCATTTGATTTGGAGCACCTATCGACGCGATCAAAAGCGATTCGGCTACAAAGCCACCGAAGCGGCCATGATGGGTCTGTTTCGTTCGATTGCGATTAAAGATGAGGTGTGGGTGGCCACACTTCTCACCTCGCCCGAGAAATATGATCGGGATCTTAAACGGTACAAGATTGATGCTTCGGTGGGAGACAAGATGTCTTATCTCCATTTGAATCGACCTCAATTCACCATTTTTGGAAAATCAATTGAATTTGACCTCAAAACGCGGGACTGGATGTTGAAACTCATGAGCCATGGAAAAATTTTGCGCAAGCTTCTGCCCGGGTGGCATGCCAAAGAAAAGGCCTTCCGGGATTGGTACATCGGTCTTGTTGATCGATTCACCATCTTTGAGTCGCAACAGGATTATGAGTTCTACGTGCAAGCTCTGCGCGTTTATGAGGCCGTGCGCGGTTATCGGGAATTGCGTTATCCGTTAATGGAAAAGGCCATGAAAGACGCCTCCGAACTCATCGCCAATATTTATTCCTCCAAGACTTCTTCGGTTCGTGTCAGCGTTTAAAATTCGCGAAGCGCAAGGGGAAGATCTTCCCGCGATTCTCCATCTCATCAACTCTTCTTCGAGTGGGGGGAAAATATTAAAGCGCACACGCAAAGAGGTGCGGAAAGTTCTTCGCAGTTTTGCGGTGGCGGAAGTGGATGGTCAGGTGGTGGCTTGTGGGTCCTTCGAGATATACAACAAGAAATTGGGGGAAATCAGATCGCTCGTTGTGGCGACCGAATACCGAAGACGCGGAATTGCCACGGCTCTCATTAAACGGTTTATTGATATCGCCCGAAAAAAAGAAATTTACGAAGTGCTGGCCATTACCGATCGCGCCAAGGTATTTTCTCCCCACGGATTCTCTCAACAACTTCAAGGTCAAAAAGCCCTTTTTTTAAGGCCGTAAAATATTTTTATAAGCCAAGAGCGCGATGATTGTTTTTGAATCTTTGATTTTTCCTTGTTGGATGGAGCGAAGCAGCGTTTTAAGCGAATACACTTTGCAACTCAAAAATTCATCCTCATCAGGGTTGAAACGGCCTTTGAATAATTTATCAGCCACGTAGACGTGGATAACCTCATTGGCGAAAGCGGCCGTGGGCCAGAACGATAAAAGTTTTTTGATGCGGCCGGCTTTGTACCCCGTTTCTTCCTCCAATTCACGTTTGACACAGGTGAGAGGCATTTCGCCTTTGTCCAATTTCCCGGCCGGAATTTCCAAGGTGATTTCACCCACCGGATGGCGAAATTGGCGCACCATGATAATTCTTCCGGGGGCCACAATCGGCAAAACAGCCACGGCTCCCGGGTGATTTAAATATTCACGGTTGGCCACGTGGCCATTGGGGAGTTGGACTTGATCAATCCGAAACCCAACGGCCCGTCCCTGAATTTCCTTAATTCGTTTGATGTATTTTTCTCTGAGGTTCATGATCCAGCGTTGTTAGCATTTTTAAGTACAATCGGCGCCCATGAAAGTCACATCCATCCTTCAAAACAAGCGGCCGGTGGTGTCTTTTGAGTTTTTTCCTCCGAAAACCGACGAGGGACTCAAGAATTTGATGGAGACCATTTCTTCCTTAAAAGAATTGTCCCCTTCCTTTGTTTCCATGACCTATGGCGCGGGAGGCAGCACGCGCGCCAAAACAGTGGAGTTGGTTTCCCGCATTAAACATGAAATTGGACTTGAGACCGTGGCGCACCTGACCTGCGTGGGACACAGTCAAGCTGAACTCAAAACCATATTGACGGAACTGCAACAGCGGGGCGTTGAGAATATATTGGGGTTAC
Source organism: Elusimicrobiota bacterium (assembly GCA_022072025.1). Taxonomy (NCBI): domain Bacteria; kingdom Pseudomonadati; phylum Elusimicrobiota; species Elusimicrobiota bacterium. Next base: position 24,240 of record JAJVIP010000015.1, on the reverse strand, counting down.
GCGGGGATCCGCCGAAAGGACAAACCACTTTTGTTCCAGCGCCCGATGGTTTTTCTCACGCTTCTCAATTGGTGAAGTTCATCCGTGACCATTTTCCTTTCTGTATTGGCGTGGCGGGGTACCCTGAAAAACACATCGAGTCCGCTTCTTTGGAAAGTGATATGAATCATCTCCATGAAAAAGTGCAAGCGGGAGGAGATTTCATTGTCACGCAACTCTTTTTTGACAACGCGCAATATTTTTCCTTTTCGGATCGTCTAAAAAAGATGGGCGTATCCGTTCCTGTCATCGCCGGTATCATGCCGATCACCGATTTTGAGCAGATTAAACGTTTTGCCAGTATGTGCGGCGCTTCAATCCCCGAAGCGCTTCGTGTGAAGATGGAAGGCGCGGGAGGGGACAAGTCGCGCGTGGAGCAAATTGGTATTGATTATGCCACGGCACAATGTGTGGAATTGCTCCAGAAAGGGATTCCCGGTATTCACTTCTATACCCTGAATAAATCTCATGCCACGCGGGAAATATTCTTGGCGTTAAAAAAGAGAGGTGTCGTTTCATGAAGATCATCATTATTTCGGTTTTATTCGGTTTGACCGGATGTATTTCCATAGGGACACATGAACGCCTCATGAAAAAAATGCGGGACACCTCCGCTGAGCTTGAACAAACGCAAGCCAAATTAATTGAAGTGGAGAACAAGAATTCTGAATTGCGGCGAACTCTGGAAGAGGAATCAGAAGAGCACGCCATTCTTCAAAGCGAATTATCCAATGTTCGAAATACTTACGATGAGTTGATCGAGGAATTGAAAGATGACATCGCCAAAGGTTCTGTGGGAGTGAAGGAGACAGAGAAAGGGTTAACCATTACGATGGGAAACCAGATTCTGTTCTCTTCAGGAAAAGCCACGTTGCAACCTCACGGGAAAAAAGTATTGACCCAGATTTCCAACATCATCAAAAAGGCTGAAGAAAGAATGATCCAAGTGGAAGGACACACCGACAATCAAAGAATCGTGGGAAGTTTAAAAAATCAATTTCCTTCCAATTGGGAATTGTCCTCTGCCCGCGCGGCCTCGGTGATCAGGTTCCTTCAGTTGGAGGGAGGGATTGACCCGGATCGTTTGATATTAACAGCTTTTTCTGAATATCGTCCCTTGGCGGACAATTCCACCGCTCAGGGCCGGCAACAAAACCGCAGGGTTGAAATTACCCTGTTGACCAAGTAGGCCGCGCAATCATGCCAGTTCTCAAACGCCCCAAAATATCTAAAAAAGAAAGCACTGGGAGCGGTGCCGGATATGAAGCCCGAACCATTCTCTTTAACGATGATTTTCACAGCTTTGATGAAGTGGCCCGCCAACTCATGAAAGCCATTCGATGCTCCTATTCAAAAGGAATGGACTTGGCCAATGTGGTCCACCATTTGGGCAGCGCCATTGTTTACCAAGGGCATCTTGAACGATGCGAAGCGGTGGCCATGGTTCTTGAGGAAATAAAACTTCGGACGGCAGTTGAAAAGTAATTCTTAAGCCGAAGGAGAATAGCCGAAAGACGTGGGGAGCGCGTTGTTGCTCAAAGAAAGTTTAATTTCGTTTAAGGACGCCACGGTTTGAGTTAACGGAGCCAACGCGGTGACCGTGAGATCTCGCTCCGCCACCAAAGCTTCTAAGAAAAGTTTGATTTGGTCTGATTTGAGCGGAGGATTCAACGATTTAATTCGGATTAGCTTATCCGATATGTCGCTCATGTAATCCCGCAGTCCCACCAAAATCTTTTTTTCCAAATTGGAAATTTCCCAAAGTTGCACCGGAAGTGATATTTGTGATTTTTCTTGAATTTTTTCCAGAAGTTTTTGACTGGAGAGGTTGGTTTGTCCCGCCCAGTCTCTCATGTTCAATCCTTTCCTTTTGGATTGACTGATCAAGTCAAAAGCCAGTTCCAAGGCCTTTTTTTCTTGATCCTTCGATTGATTGAGAGCGTAACCCAACTGTAAATTCATCATGTCAATCCCTATGCAATGTTTTGGCCAGAACCATTAAATTCCATTTTCGGTGTTAATTTCGAATTGATTATCCGTTCGGTTTCAGGGATTTTCAGTGGAAAAAAAAGGGTTGGAGGGTTAGGCTTGTTGCGTTATGGACCGTAAATACGATTTCGGTGTGTCTTGGTGGTGGGCCGGACTGGTCTTTGTCCTATTTGGTTTTTATTTTTTTGGGGGATCGAGCAAAGCCTCAGGGCCCGTCAGCAACATCCCTGTCTCAGACGCTCGTTGGCAACAGATGGTCGATAATATTCAAGACACGATTGAACAATACAATGGCGAAGTGGGTATCTTTATCAAAGACATTAAGACCGGGAAATCCTATGAATACAACACCGATCACACTTTCATATGCGCCAGCTTGATTAAAATCCCCATCATGGTGGCCACTTTTGAGGCCATCCATGAAGGCCGAATGACCCTCAACACACGCATCAAATATAAAAGAAGTTTTCGCCGCGAAGGATCGGGGGTTCTTCGCTACGCGCGCGTGGGAGCATATTATCCTCTCTCCTACTTGATCTACCAAATGATCACTAAGTCCGATAATACCGCCACTGCGATGATTGTCGATTTATTGGGATATGACTATTTGAACCAGAAGTTTGAAAAAATGGGTTTACATGCCACCCGTATTCGTCCCTCCGGAATGAGTTTGGCCTCGCGATTATCCGATCCAACGTTGGATAATTACACCACCCCCAAAGAAATGGCCGACATCCTTGAGAAAATTTATAAACACCAACTCGTTAATGATGGATTAAGCGATTTGATGATTGAAATCATGAAAGGGGCCAATTCGAAAACCCGCTTGGCAAAAAACCTTCCGTCAGATTGGCAATTGGCCCGGAAAACTGGCCTGCTTCGAAAGAATTGCCATGACGTGGGAATCGTTTTTTCTCCCGAAGGGGATTACATCCTTTGTGTGTTGACAAAAGGAAAAACTGAGAATTACAGAATGGCCAAGGGGTTGATTTCCATCGTCGGGAAACAAGCCTACGACTATATCGATTCTTCCTCGATTTAAAACGCCTGTCCCGTCCCAAAAGTCACAACCCAATGAGAATCCCCTGGATTGTCCACCTGATGTCGATAAGAAAGGTCAAAACGGATAATGACCTCATTGGAAGATCGTGTGAGACCTATTCGAAGCCCCGCGCCCATGTCTGATCTTAATTGGGATAGGGCCACCGGGTTCTCCTTGGCCCAGACATATCCCATATCGTAGAAAACCACGCCTCCCAATGAGAACAAACTGAAAACTTCATCAACAAAAAACATTCTGTCTTCAATATTAAAAACCCAACCTTTGTTTCCAACGATGCTGTCTGCTTCAAAAGCCCGCAAACCATTTTCTCCTCCCAATTCAATTTGACTGTCCGGATCCAGTTTGTGCCCCCAATCGGCGCGGGAATGGACAACCAACGTGTGTTTGTGATTTGGCAGGTAATAATATTTCCATTTTATGCCGTACCTTTGATTCTCAGACTTTTCAAAGGTGTTTCGGCCGGAGTAAAGATAGGATTGATGAAACATATGCCGGTTTTTTAAAAAAATTCGGCTCTCAAAAGTGGCTTCACTTTCCGTTTGATGTTTGGTTCCATTCAGTTCACGCGGAGACACTCCTGGCGACAATCGCAGAATGGGCCCTTTATTGAAATCTTCAACACGGGTCATTTTTTCCAGGTGGGTGGCTTCAAAAAATTCATTTTGTTGCAAATTCAAATCGACGAAGATAGTTTGGAGTTGAGCATCTTCGGGAATGCTTCGGTTGAGGGACGTTTGATCAATTCGCTCATAGTTGATTTGTGTTTTTCTCCATCTCAAGCCGGTTCGGCTTATTACGTCTCTTCCGCCGCCAATTTTTGCCGCTGCTGTTAACTCCGTGGTCTCCTTGGTTTGAGCAAATCGAGACACTTGTTTGTTGTTCTCAAATTCATCGATGACCGATTCAGCGTAATCGTGGCTCATGCGCCCGGACCATTTCGTATCGATGGAGTAAAAAGGGCGTTCCATGCTGATGTCCCGTTGTTTTGCTTCCGTTCTGTTGATAAGGCCCCCCTTAAGTTGCCAACGGCTTCCCAAAAAACGAGGGTCGGTATAATTGTATTCTCGTTGAATAAAATTTTCCCCTTCCTCATAAAAAAAACTCACATTTTTACCGAGGCCAAACAGATTTTTTTCTTTGAATCCAATTTCGGTTGATTCGATGCTGTTTTGCCCCCCCAAGTTGAACTGAGGTTCGGTGGTCCAGGAGTCATTGACATAAACAACCAGCGCGACGGTCCCGTCTCTCTGAGGGAATTGGGCCACACGCGCCGCGCGTATAAACGAAAGGGCCCTTAAGTTTCGTTCGGTTTCGCTGAGCAGGAAGGGGTCCACCTTGTCTCCGACTTTAAAGAGCAATTCATTTTTAATGACATGTTCTTTGGTTTGAATATGCAGAAAATTGATGGTGGTGTAAGGAAATTTCCTGAGGTAGGTTTGAGTCTCAAAATCAAAAATGTCCGTGCCGCGAATCGTGATTCGAGAGATGGTCATGGCGGCCGGCTCTGCCGAACCTGGACGTGGGGGAAAGGCGCAAAAAAAAAGGATCAAAAAAAGTGAAGGTCGTGGTCGTTTCGAAATCAAGATGTGCTTCGTGAATTAACGAGCCACCACAACGGTGCCTGTGGCCAGCCGACTGCCCAACTTTATGGAATAAATATAAATACCTGACGGGACTGTTCGCCCATTGTCGTCTTTTCCATCCCACAACAACGCGGTTTCGTTTGAATTGATGGTCATGTCGGAAATTTTGGCTCCATGGATATCGTAAACGTTGCTTTCAATGGGGAAACCTGAAACCGTATCATCAAATTTAAAATAAACCACGTCATTTAATAAATCCCCATTGGGCGTGACGATCCGTGGGGCCACCTCAGTCAGGGTGATGCTTCCCAGCGATTGAGAACCGCTTCCAAAGGCGACAGGCCAGCTCCCCAAAAGTAGCAAGATGGTGGTGATGCCAGATTTTATATTCATATACCTGTTTTTGTTTAGCATAACTTTATTCAAGCATCTTATTTCAAGAGTTTCATCTCCTCTTCAGCCGCAGAAACGTTGATTCCGGATCCTTTGTATTTTTGAATAATTCTTTCCAGCATGCCACGTCTCTCATCAGCGCTGGCGCCTTGATCAACGAGGCGTCTGTAGAAATTCATGGAGAGATCAAAATCCTTTTTGGCCTTTGACTCCTCGCCCTTAAGGTTTTTGATTTCGCGTTGAACGGTTCCCAAGTCGACTCCTTTGCCTGTGAAATCCGCCAATATTTTCTCAAGGGTCCGTCTTTTTTCTTCAAGGCCCATCCCTTGGGTGACCTTAGAATTGTAGTCGGCCAAGGCGGCGGTGTATCGAGTATAAATCGACTGGGTCTGAGAGTTCAGCTTGTCAGTGGATGTCTTTTCTTTTGCCGCTCTATCTTCCAATTCTTGAGCTTCTTTAAGCGCTTGTTCGGCCGCTTTTTGCTCGGACAATCTTTCAGCTTGTGTTTTGGCTTCAGTGAGGGCATAGAGTTGTTTCTTGAGACGATCCGCTTCGGCTTTAGCGTACCTCGCCTCGGTTTCCGCTCGAATGCGGCCTTCTTTTTCTTTGATCAATTGTTTTTCAATGGGGTCGGCGGGAGGTTTGCCCAGCCGCAAAGTGAGAGACACTTGTTGGATTCCCAATGTTCCGGTGATTCCTTGAAGCGGCAGCAGAGACGCATAATCCAATTGGAACGCATCTATTTTGTAAGAAGCGCCGAAAGACAGCGCTGAATAACTTCGAGATCCGTTGCTGACTCCGGCTCGAATTCCGAACCCGTTTTTAAACCAACGTTCCCCTCCCAAAGAATATCGAAGATTGCTTCCGGCGGAATCCCATTTCATGATTTCAAGTCCCAAGGATCCGGATCTCCAACGGCGGGCCAGAGCGGCGTTGATGGTGAGAGGGGCCTTGTCCTTGCTTCCATTCAGGCCGACATCGGGATTGTTGGCGTTGCGCGCCACAAGTCCCATGGCATAGGACTGATTCAAACGGTATTGAAATCCGAGATCAATCCCCAAAGCAGAGGCGGACCGGCCCGCCGCCAAGAGCGGATCGGCTGTCCCCGTGGCATTTCCTGAAATGGGGTTGATGGCATTGGCGGTGTATTCGTCGGTGCCAATGGATTTGCGAAGCATTTTCAAGGTTCCGCCAAAGTTCCATCGGTGGCGAACATCGTATCCCCAGGTCAATCCAAAAGATTCTTCTTTGTAAAGGCCGGGCAATTCCATCGATATGTAATTGGCGCCCATGGCGCCTTTTTTTCCGTCTTTTCCGAGAGGTTGACAATACCCCAAGAACAGGCGGCTGATTTGGGAATTGTCGGTTAGTCCCGGGTAAAGTTGAGAGTAGTAGCTGCCGATTTCCGGGCGATTGACTTGGAGCACGCCCGCGGGATTGTAATAGAGCGAATAAACATCATCCACAATCGCGGAATATGCTTCTCCCATTCCGGCGGCGCGGGCGCCGACTGGAAGTGGTTCAAAAGAAGCGAAGGATGGAAGGGGGGACAACAGGGGGGATAATAGAGCGAGGAAGAGAGAAGTCTTAAATTTGAATTCCGCTGTGAACTTCATGTTCTAAGTGTAGATCACAGCACCTATTATTCAAGGCTGCCTTAATTTTTTCACATAAAAAATAGCCTGAATTAGCGATGCGAAATTGAATTTTCGAATTTATCTCAAAAAATTCTTAAGTGGGATTGAGTTTCAGTCTCGAGAGTCAAAAGTTGGGATGTGAAGCTCGATTTAGGTTTTATGTTGAGGAAAATAGTCGTCTGCGATTTATCCATCCATTTTTATCGACAATTGGACGATAATTTCTTTCATTTTTTGTTGAGGGGGAATCTTTTTCCTCTGGGTTTTGAGTTGACGATCCTATGCCCAAATTCAAAGGCATCGCCCGCAAATCTTCTTGAAGGAATTTTCCCACCGGCGCTTCAAATTGAACTCTATTGCGCGTCGCGTCAGAGGGAGGGGGTGGATTTTCGAAGGACCGTAATAGCGCCCCCGCGCAATCGTCTTGGACTTTATATTTTATTTGGTCATCAGAAACTAAAACTGCCGCCTTCACAATGGCTAACAATTTCTCAATCAAGGATTGGGCCGTGTCTTTCGATATTGACGCTGCAGGAGCGATAATATTTTTAATTTGATCCGGTGAAAAAACTTTTGTTATCCCATCCGTGACAACCAGTAATTCAGCTCCCGCAGGGAACTTTCTGATGAACAATCGACCTTCTCCCAAACTAAATCGATCAGAATATTGGCCCATAACATCCACCACTCCTTGAGAGGTCACATATTTACTCTCGGGCCCATTGATCACCCTTTCCATATTTGGAACTTGGAGGATATATCCTTCCACATCGCCGATTTTCACAATGATCACCTTGTTCCCACAGACCACCCCTACAAACAAACAGGTTGCCATATTGGAATGTCCGGGTTCGCTCTGTTGTTTGTTAAGAATAATGGAGTTCGCTGTCAGAACCGCGTCATTGAGAATTTGAATACTTTTCGTAAGTGAACGTGAGGGGATATCCGGGGTCAGGTTGATCTTAAGCTCCTGATATATCCAGGCGGTCGCGATCTTGCTGGCAGTCGCGCCTCCCTCTGTTGAACCCACGCCATCACCCACAATCACAACCCCCAGTTTTCCGTCGGAAATGGCGGTGTCTCCAATTTCATCCGCGGGGGTTTTGGGTTTGTTGGTATCTCGCTTGAATCCCGCGGCAAAGGTATTCCCAGGGGAGTTGTTCGAAATGGATACGTTGTGTTCCATTTCAGAGTACCTCTGAATAAATTCTTTGATAGGAGCCTCTGGCGTCAATGGTCCGTGGGGACCATCGGTTGGTGGGTCTGGTTCGGTATCTAACCTATCCGATATCTCAACGTGGGTGAGATTTCTTGAATTAAGATCCTTGATGATAATCTTGATATTCCCTGTGGCATCTTCCTTTTCGATTTTTACTTCGAAATGGTTTCGAGACATGAGGGCATCATTTTCGACATCAATGTCATTACTTTTATCTCTCCCAATTTTCACTGTTAAATTATCCCTAATTAATGTACTGAGGTGATCTCCACCGATTGTTTCCACATTCAAATATGAAGAGTTTTCCGCAAGGCTGTCGATGCTTCTTTCTGAAATACTGAGAATGAATCTTGTGTTCCCTGCCTTAATTAAGATTTTTCTGTTGGGAAAAGTACGAAGGTTGAAAACAGCAGAAAAAATATTTGATTCCTTTCCTTTCCCAATAATGATGACTGTACCAAGGATCATCAAGCTCCAGAAATTCAGGGCCTGAGTTTGGATTAATTCTGAGAGAGCCATTCCGAAAAGAAGACTCCCCCAAAAAAATACTCCACGCTGTTGGATCTTCGCCCATACGAACGGAAACATCCACGATAAGGGAAACCCATTTCTCCATAGGTCAGAACCGAAATGAAGCGAAAATAGGAGAACGAAGATCAGGATTTGTAAGGAGGGAGCCTGGCCAGGGTTGATGAGGGCAGGAGCAAGCAGGTGATAAGCCAGGCCAACGACGGTGTCATATGACAGAGTTTTCACAACGGGACGCGGGGCGCCACGGATGCCATGAACAACCAGCATGGCCAAAATCCCAAGGAAGAGGTCGGCCATAAAAAAAATCAACAAGAAACTGTTGATGGGGCCCACGAAACCCATTTCTTGACTCATGCCCCACAATACGAGCGGCACTTCCGCAAAAACCCACGCCAAACCCGCGACGAGAATCCAATTATTTTTTCTTAAATCACGAGATTGAAATGCCTCGCCCTTTTTCCAGGCCGCCACCCGGCCGGCGATCGCGAAAGAAAACAGGAGGGCATTGTGAACCAGAGAGGAAAGCGCAGGCCCTGCGCCCTCTGGACCGTTGTCAGGAGGGGGCGTTTCGGTTTCAGGGGGGGTTCTGACTTCCTGCTCTGCGCGGCTTAATCGATTCAAGATAGGTATTATTTTTTCGGGATTGGAGGAGGAATGTTCATTTAAGGCATTTCCCAGTATAGAACCAAATTCAAAAGCATATGTCCTGATTTCCTGAAATTTTTGTCTCTCAGAGCGTTTCCGGGCATTTTTGTATTTGTTTGATGATTCATCATAATAATCAAGAAGGTGAATTATGATGTTTATCAATTGATCGATGTCGCGAACGGTCATTTTCAGATTGAGGAGGATAGTCCCAAGATGCGTGAGCACTCCCCGACGGTTTTTTCCACGGGAATTTGGAAATAATTCAAGGGCTCCTACCAGAATTTCTCCGGTCATCAGGGGCGCTAAGTCATTGTTGAAGGCGATGTTTATCAAAAGGGATAGGTACATCTTAATGGTATTGAAATTTCCTTTCTTAACAGCGGATCCCAAGTTGATCAAGGAAATTTGGTCCAGATCCTTGTAACTCCTGGTGTTGTCAATCATCAATCGCAATATTTTTATTGTGGTTTTTTGAGCCGATCGATTTAATGAAGGGGATATTGTTGGGTCGGATGAGGGCAACAAGCTTTCAAAAAGCTGGAGAAGGATGCGACTGGAAAAAGCCTGTGGAGCATGGATAAACATATTTTGAAGAATAGAGGCCGCCCGCTCTCGGGTTTTCTTTTGATTTTTCAAAAGGTTCAAGAGGTTCAAGGTATTTGCAATTGTGAAAGAGGCGGAAGTCGCCGAAATTTTTAGAGCAGATCTTAAAGCCATAGAGGCCTGAAAACCTATCGACGAGTTTGGTGATCCCAGATAATGAATGAGAAGGTCGATGTCTTCAGAGTTTAGGGAAAGCTCTGGTGTTTCTGAGGCCAGAGTTTGCCAAATATCCACCAATGCGGTCTGGATAGCTTTCTGTTTTTTCCCTATTTCCCTTTTTGACAATTTGGTCCAGGGCTGTGTTTTTTCCATTCGAAGACGAGAGAGGGCGGCGTCCATTTTCTCTTGGAGATTTTGTTGGCGGGGTGAATAATCTCGGATTAATTCCTGGGCCTTAGATTTATTGAGTGGATTATCCCCCCTCGTTAAAAGTTCCAAAAACTGCAACGCCTCAGAAGAGAGCGTTTCTTCCTCTGGTTTAAGATTTTCAACCACTTGAGCGTCAATCTTTGAACGTAAATAGCCTCTGCCCAAGACGCAGCGCATCAAGATAAGAGCGGCAACTCTCACATTTACGTCAGAGTGGTTCAAATAGGGGACCACTTCCTCCAAATTGGTGGTATTGGTGAATCGGCCTGTTTCGGATTCGGATATTAAATCCCTCAATTTCTGAAAATGTGACACAAGAATATCGGGATCCGTTTCTTTTTTAATGTCGTGAATGGCCAGGTCCACTGCCACTGCATGAATTCTTGGTGGGGGAATGTTTTCTTCACCTTCATTGGAACTCAACCGATATTTTCTTTTGTTAAGCCTCGTCCATTCCCGGTTCCATTGAGAGTGGGTTCTGATGGCCCAATTCAGCGAGAGGGGAACAAGGGAAATATGCACAAGGAAAAGCGCGTCGGAAGAGAGGGAAGGCCCCAACAAAATATTCGCCAAAATGAAAGGCGAGAAAGCAAAGGAGTTGACGATGATCGATCCAATAAACCGAATCAAAAACTGTGAAAACGTTTGTTGATAAGGCTGAGGAGGACTGCGTCCGAAAATTTTTGGGAAGCCGTGAAACAGGCTGATCACCAGCGCGCTGATGAGAATGGCTTCCCCCGCTCCCACAACAGGCCAAAAGAGGAAAACCAAACCCGGCATTCCCAGCAGCTCCAGTTTCGGAGCCCAATGGATCGCAAATTTGTCGGAGTCAGTGAATTCTTGAGCCCATACGCGCCGGTTTGCTTGCGGAGATATCCCATATCGTTTCTCGAGGGAGGGATCAAAATAAATCGCCCATTCCGCCATTCGTGGTTGTGTAAACACCCAACGCCAGACTGGCAAGGTGAGCCTTGGACCACGTTTGGCTTGATCACTCTGTTGTTTGCGAATGATGTTAGAGAGCATGAGGTGTTGGATGTAAGGAAGAGTTGGATTAAGGCGGAATGTTTCCTTTATGATTTTTGGGACCCAATTTTTTAGGTTTTTTTGATTGTAAACACTGACACCCAGGCGAGTGGTCCAAAGGCCATGTTTGTTATTGTCGTTTGAGAAATATTCCTGGAAATCTTTTTCAGAGTAGTTGAGCAAACCCAAGTCAACTTTCATTTGATAAGGGGAGACCCATGTCCCTCTTAAATTGTTGATTAAAAATCTCTGGATAAGTCGGGTGTGTTTCTTTTTCATCTCTGATATTTTTAAACGAATCGGCACATCTCTTTTGAGTAATTCGGATCGCCATTTTCGGAGGTTTTTTTGAATAAAGAACAATCGCCCTCCGATGTTCACCCATATCGGATCGTCTGTAGTGGTGAATTGAAAAATCTCAGCAAAGGTTCGCGCGTCCTCCGCGCCTAAACCCACTGATTTCATCGCCGGGCCCCCATCCAACATAGGGGACTGATATTTTTTCGCAAGAGCCTGTCTGACGGGTTGGGAGAAAATTGTGAATGAACCCTCGTTGAATGAACTTCGTTGGATTAATTCTTGACACCAGATATCAAGTAATTGTTTTCGGACGAAATATTCACTTCCCCGTTTGAGCCACACGCGCCGGCCGTCACTTGTGGTTTGGCACAATCGAATAAAATCTCTGTTCTTAATATTTCCACTAAAGCCGGCATGGGCGATGGCCGCTCCTGCATGAAGGATTTCCCCGCTGTTTTCCAGAACATCTTTTTCAATAAGCAAATACAACGCGTCATATCTGGAAACAAGGCTGGTATTTTTAACGAAATGCGGGCTTTGGGCGATGTATGGCGGATGATCACGTAAAAAGAAAAAAAGTTGAGCTCTGGCCGCATCGGGGCCCTGTCTTTTCTCCTGAGGGGAAAGCTCATCTAAGCGAGTGGCTAAATGTTGAAGTGTGTATTCCTCTCTTTGAAGAAGGCTGGCCCATTTGATCAATCGCGCCAAGTCGTCTTGAAATAGCCGGTTGTCGGGAGTGAGGGAGACGAGGCCATTGTCGACAAGTCGGCGGAGAAAACGCTGTCCGTCCACACCTGAAAAACCGGTTATCTGAAGCGTTTCCCCGATCGAGTAAGATCCATTGGATAAGTGTCGCGGTTTCGGAATATTTTCTGAAGGGATCGGCCTTGTTCCTTCAGCTTCCATATCTTCCAAATCTTTGGCTTTGTTAAAGCGCCCAATATTTTCATGTTTTTCGAACCGAAATCGGCGGATGACCCGGGGATGGCTTTCCACGGTCCAGATATCAGCCAGTAAACCTTTTTGATCCCAATAGATTTGTAAACGAATGAGTTGGTTTGGGTTGTTGAAGCACCGGATCATTTGCCCCTTTTCAAAGAGCTGAATTCGACCTGTTGGCATAGCAATTCCCAAATAATTTCCAACAACTTGTTTTAACTTTAGCCATTTTCCGGAAGTTTGAACTTCCTGATAGAACCTATTGAAATCTTGAATGAATTTGGTGCCAGGGGGAATTCCATAACGCCCAAGAATTGAAATGATTGTTTGTTGGTTTTCATTCAAATTATTCGAGGCATTTTCGGGATGAAGGTCCTTTGAGTATTTAGAAAATAGATTTATGGAGATTTTTCGGAGTTCCCCTTTTATTCGGTTCAGGGATTGTTCCCGGTCCTCTTCTTCTGGGTGCTTTATGAGCCTTTCATATTCTCGCACCAGTTGTTCGTGTTGACGCAAGAGGTCCTTCCATGTGTTGTCTTCAGATGGGGGAGAAGGAGTTCTTTTGACGAGCGCACCGTTTAGAAACTCATATACGGGTTCATATTGGTCGGTTAATTTCTGGTTTAATCTTTTTCCCAGGGAAAAAATCATATGCGGCACACGGCCGAAAATGTTTGATGTCGTCGACGGGAAGAGAATTGTGTCGCCGTTCGCAAAAGCGAATGGCATGGGATTGAGAAGAGGTTGAATTCTGAATTGATCGATTTCCTGTCCCCATAAGATTTCAATATCCCGCCCCATGTGGGTGAGTGCGGCCAGAACAAACAAGGTGATTTGCGTCAGCGGTATCAATTCGGAGAAGGACCCGCCGGCCAGAGAAGGCAAGAAAATCGCAAAGACATAGGCCGTGACCATGAGCATATATGGCCAATCTGGCGACCCCCGCACCTTGTTCGCCAACGCGCCTGTTACCGCGTCGGCCACGATCCACATCACGAAGAGCGCGTACCAATGCCACGCCACACCCGGCAAGAAAGCCAGTGCCGCCACGCCGATGATTTCCCCGAGGAACCCGACTGTGCCCGCCGCTTTCACCCAGCTGTTATCGGGATCGGCACCAATCAGGACCAGAGTGTTATAGAGGAGGGAAGCGGGGGGAGGGTTTGGATGGGGGCCCTCTGTTCTAATTGTGTTTGGCGTTGATGGCGTATCGGAACTGGGATTGTCCGAAAATAAGATGGTGGCGATTATTTCTTCCTCGCCAATGCTCAAGAGTTGCATGATCCGTTCAAAGCGGTCCGGTAAATCCCTTGAATGAAGAAGATCGCTTTTTAATTGTGTCAGGTTGGGATCTCTATCTAAACTCATCAACACAGAAATGGCCTTTTGGAGGGCCTTGCTATCCTCCGTCTGAGGTAACAGAGTTTTAAGACTGCTTATAAGCTGAGAGACGGTTTGCCCTTGATTGACTTCCTCTTGGATCTTGTCCTGAATTTGTTTAAGAGTTGTCGCATCCAAGTGATTAAAAAGATAGGAGAATCTGTCTTCAATGCCTATTTGATCAATAGGATGCCGATGAATTTTGTTGTAAAGCGATCTGCAGGCATTTCGAATTTTTGCATCAGAACTCTCTGAGATGACCTTTGCAAATTTCTCCAGATCTTGTTCGGTCAACTCTTGTTTTACGACAGCACTCAGTGGAGGGCCCTCCAGCCCAAGCTCTTTCGATAACAAATACAGGGCGAATACAGCCCCTAGAATTTGAATGGAGGCGTACATTTCTTTATGGCGCAATTTGAACAACCACTCTTCCACCATCAAAGTGGGGCAATTCATAACATAGCCACGAATCAAAAAGGCCGAGGCCACAAGCAAACCGACGCTGGACCTTCGGTCCATGCCTTGCAAGAGATCGCCTTCACTGGAGCGAATTTGTGTTTCAAAGAATGCGTTCGCGTAATCGTCTATATCATCGATTTCCAAGAATTGCCGGTCATTGGAATCCTTTTGAACGATGGAATGCATGAGGTTGTAATAACAGTCCCGTATGTAATAGCCCTGCCCCCATTCTTGAATGTAGGAATTAAGTCCCTCTGGGGTTTCCCCGAAAAATTGACGATGGCGATTGTGCCATTGAAGCAATTGCAAGAAGATGTTGATGGAAAATTTCGCTTCTGTAAATATAGGCTCAAGCAAGGTCCGAACCTGTTGCAAATCTTGAAAGCGATATGCATCCATAATGGGGATATGGGTGACCATCACATCAGTGGGAAAAATTATTGGTCCCACCGGATACCAACGGTCGCTGGTGTAAATGACTGTGTTTTGAAGCATGTTCTTTAATCGATATAGCGGGACTTTGGAGTCAATTGTTGAGAAAGACCCAATCGGTCTTTGAACTTGGCCAGAACTAATGCTTTCAATTATTTTTTTTGCGTCTGTTTCACTGTAAGGGGCCATCGTCACCATGATTTTGTTCCGCTTTAAAAACCAACCGTCATTTATTGTGATGATGGCATCGCGCGTCCGGTGGGCTTTGGAGGCTTGAACGTTCCTCTGTAAAGCTTCGTTTTCAACTACCTTTTCCACAACTTGTTTCCATTCGTCTTTTTCTGAGTCCGCGAGGTTGACTGCCACTTGATGAAGCATGGATGAATCTTCGAAATCGCTCTCAATAAACTTTCGTAAGGCATTGACCACTTGTCCTGCGAAGTAAAGGTCGTCGGGGTTCTCAATTGTACCCGCCAATCTCTTCAACTCTTTTATGACCGGAGTATTTAACACGGGCACATTAAACTCCTCGGCCAATTTTCTATCGCGTGTTTCGACATTGACCAGTGAGTTGGGAATGATAAATGTTGTTCCAGCGGGATTGTATTGAACCGTTCCGGTCTCTGCTTGTTCGGTCAATTCAATAGACACCGGTCCACATATTTTAAATGACTTGATGGACCGTCTTATCGCCTCCTCTTGTGAGGGGAAGAGTTCCCTGCTGAAGTTTATTTCATATTCATAACGGGGTTCTGCCGCCAGAAGAGCGGCGAGTTGAGCGCTTTGGGAATAAATGATTCGATCGATAACTTCAAGGAGCCGAACAATTGTTATCCATTGATTTTGATTTATCCCGATAGCTTGAATTCCGCGGATTGATTTCAATTGCGCAATCCCCTGATTGTCGTTGCTCAATTCTTTTATGGGGTCAAATAGGGATACAAGAGCCTCGAAAATTTGATCAGAAGGAAGCTCCGCGGTTATTTTCCGCTTCATCCATTCCCTTTTTAAAGCCTGCATCCGCTCCTGAGTTGTATGGCGGGTACCGGTGTTTCTGGTAATTTTTTTGTGAGGGTTTTGTGTTGGGGCCTGTTTTGGTGGAGAATTAGGCAATCCTTTATCATCAGCTTGTCGGAGTCTTTTTCGATAATATTTATTCCAATCTTTTTTGTTCTTTCCACTCATCATAACAGAGCCTGATAAGCCATTCCCCGCCAAAGGGATTGCACGCCCCCAATCGAGGGATATGGGGTGTAGGGGGAGGATCCTGGCGAACAAACGGTAAAACCATTTCAGGTGGTTTTCAATGTCGAGGCCCCAAAGGGCCTGCGCATCCCGCCACACATGATAGTGAACGGCTGAAATGAGTGAGATTATTTTTATGATTTGAAGAATATCAATGGGAAATGTAAAGGAAGGCAGGAAAACCGCAAGGGTGTAGGCCGCAACCATGAGACCATAGGGCAGTGTGGAGCGAACGGGGAGCATGAGAGACCCCCGCACCTTGTTCGCCAACGCGCCTGTTACCGCGTCGGCCACGATCCACATCACGAAGAGCGCGTACCAAAGCCACGCCACACCCGGCAAGAAAGCCAGTGCCGCCACCCCCATGATTTCCCCGAGGAACCCGACCGTGCCCGCCGCTTTCACCCAGCTGTTATCGGGATCGGCCCCCAACAGGACCAGCGTGTTATAGAGGAGGGAAGCGGGGGGAGGGTTTGGATCATGGGCTTCAATAGCACGTTTCACGGCATCATGATCCCGATAATTGGAATCAAACCGGAAGTTGCTGACCTCTCCTAAACTCTTTCGAATTCCAATCATGTAATCGATATCGCTCAAGACTTTAAAGATCAATCCAGAATCAAAGCTACTTAAGGGTTGAAATAATCGAGGGGATATCCATTCCTCTAACGACCTAACATTTTCAGAAGACCCATTTCTTTTTTTCAAGTTTTTTATGGAGTCGTAATATCGAGCGATTTCAGACCAAATTTTCACCAATGAATCTGGCGGAGGTGATTGAGGATGAATGAGGATGATTCGTGAATAATCTAAGTTAAAGTGGTATTTGTTTATCCCTAAAATGGTCCGAATATCCTGTGTCCCTTCAATAACTATAGGTCGATAGCCATGGCGATAGACCTTCTCAAAAAATTGCGGGGTCTCCAGATAATTGATTTCTATCGTTCCATTTCCTTTTAAATAATTTTTGGCTTCTTCCAAGAATCTTTCCAACAAGACCATCTTGGGGTCAAATAATCGGGGGTCCGGGTCTTTTTCATTTTCACGGACAATGGGGATGTTAAAGTAGATATTGTCGTATTTCTCGTCTTGGGGCAGTTGTTCAAAAAGATCAGAAAGAAAAACCTTAATATTCCCTGCGTTATGTAATCGCGCATTGACCAGCGTATTCGCAATTTCACGTGGAAAGATGTCGACAGCTGTTACTTCTTGGGCTCCCAATTGCCTGGCCATAACACCATTTAAGCCGCATCCCGACCCCATGTCCAATACATCTGCCCCAGGGCGCGGGCGAATTCCACTTCTAAACAATTTTCCATCCACTTGATAATCATCATGAACCTTGTCAAAAACGAAATAAGGTTCATTATGACTATTAGGATGACTAATGAGAGGAAAGAGATTGAGCGGGGTATTTTTACCCAGTGTCTCCTTCCAGGCCTGTTGGAAAAGAAAAATAACATCCCCCAATTTATCAGGATGGGAATTTCTTAGGATCAATCCATGTGTCGAGTTTTCCATATCGGCAAAAATAAACTGGGGGGTCCCATGATGCATTAGAACCCCAAATCCCTGAATTTTGGATATGCGTTCTGGATCTTGGGGGAAGAAGAATTGGCCAAGCGTCGATTTCTGTTCATCCGTCAAATGAGCAGGCCTTGTTATTTTAAATCCTGATTTTTCAGTTTCCGGCGTCCAATCGGTTATCGGAATATGGAGGGCCTCACCAATGATATCGAGGAAAAATGACGGGAAATTATTTGGGCGTGGCCGAATCAAAAAGCCTGTTACTATATTGGGCAGATCATATATTCCCTGCAAATACCATGGCCATGTTCTGTCGACAAGAACAAAAAATGAATCTTGGACATTCTTCCGGAAATTATAATCATGTGGCAAGGCTTCAATTGGAATTATGCTTCCATCGTTCTTTTTTCTTAAGATAACCGTGTCCGCCGATAGAAATGCTCGGGAAGATGAAGACTTCATGAGTTGCGCAATTAAATCAAGATGGCCTAAAAAAACATTTCTGAGAACATGTTCACGTCCCTTGCGGTATGGGTCTCCGTCATTGTCAGTCCATTGAGAAAGCTGGGAAGAACCTCTTAACCGGGTTTCTAATTCGTAAAAAATAGGCCATATCAGTTGTCCCACCAAAACCGATGAAATGACGTAGGACGCAGACAAGGCGCGAAGTTCATTCGGGTCATGATATGGTTTAAATTGAATTAGTAATTTTCCAAGTTGCGCCAAAACAGACTTGGTGTTTTCTTCTCCCTCTATTATTTCGATTCCCCTCTGCAAAACTTCAGTCAAAACACCACCCGAAATATCCCACCGGACCATGTTGATTTTGGAATGAAGGGGAACGGGAAGCTTTCCAACGGCCTGCTTCATGGCGTCGACATCAATATCAACCAATGTGATTCGGTTAAACATTTCGGCCAATGGAGCTAAAACACCTTCTTTGACATCGCTTGAACCGAGAATGACGACTGAATCCTTGGGGGCTTCCTCCGCTCCGGCCAAAATCATCTCTCGACTGATATCCAAGTGACTTTGCCAGGCTTGTTGGTGCATGTTATGTCGCTTGGCATAGCCAGGTCCCCATTTCTTTAAAAGTTCTTCCAGCGCATCATTCGATGGAAACCGATTGTAAATACGACTGAAAGTCCCCAACAAAGGCAAGAGGTACAATGTTTTTTCATCAAGCATTCGTTCTGGAAAAATAAAAAACAAAATAACCGCAAGTGGGATCCCCCACGCCAAGGTACGTATCCAAGTTCCTGGAGGTATCAATTCGATTGAGTATTCCTGATTTATTTTTGAAACAGCCAATTGGACGTTTCTGGTTTTTGTGGCAATGAAGAGCAGAACCTTCCCAGAAGACACTTGAACTTTTTTAAGTGTCCAATTCATGGTCCCCTTCAGCGTTGAGGCAAACCAACTTGAAACGGAATTAAAAGAGAGGCCGTGCATCAACCCATCGGCAGAGATAAGAACCGCCGTCTCACTCCAGAATGTTTTGTCGGCCACTGGTAAATTCAAAAATAGTTTTTGGCCGGCGAATAATTTATCGAGCGGCGTTTTTTGTTGGGTGAAGACGCTTAAATAGGCTGAGTTGTGACCCCGTTCGATCTGTGTGATTTTGGGAACGAAGGTGAGGACGGTGTGCCCCGCCTTGACCAAGCGCTCGTCGATGCCTTGAGAGTGGAAACCGCCGGTCACCAGCACGACAACCGAAGTACTTTGTACTTGGTACTTGGTACCTGGGTTGCGTCCACGATTGATTTCATTGTTGTTTCCAAGGTCCAAGTACTCCGTACCAAGTATTCGCTTTAATAGGTTTTTCGCCATTTTCTCATCGCGAATTTCGGCTTCGCGGTAAAAAACCTCAAATACGCCAATATTTGAAAACCCCTCCTGATTCTCCTCGGTGAGTCCCCTCTGGCGACCTCCCCCCTGGACCAGGTTGGGAAGAATGTCCATTCGCTTGTACTCCTCCCATTCATCCCGCGTCAGGGTAAAATCAACCAATTTTTCCACCAAGCCCAACCGGTTCGACTCGCGCACCAAACTTTTTTCCGCAGGCGTTGTTGAAAGCCTGTTGTAAATGGACCTTTCCAGTCTCTTCGCCTCGCGCAGAAGCGACTCCCCGTCAATGGAGTCAGACAACAACACATACTGAAGGTAGCTCTCCATGGCTTTGTACCGAGAAAGCGGCAGGCCGTGGGTGTCGCAGAGGTCTCTAAGGAACTTATAAAAGGCCCCATGGGTCCATTGCCCTGTTTGAAAGGCCGTTCCAGCTTTGGTGAGTTCCGAAATTTTTTCTGGAGTCAACTTCCGCAGCAATTGATCAAGGAGTTGGGATCTCTGCTGCTCAACCCGGTTAAAATCGAGTGATTTTTCCAACTTCAGCCCCTCCAGGAAGATGGAAATTGTAAGAGGAAGGTCGGTCTCTTGTTGGGCCAGATTTTCGACATAGGTTCCGATCTCCGTCTTTCCGGACCGATAACTTTCCACTTGCGCATCAAAACGGAGGAGCTGTTGATTAAAAATTTTCTTCTTTTGTGCCTCAAGGGTTTGCCTGGATTTGGCTATTTCTTTTTGGATTTTTTCTTTTAATCGCCCACTCTCTCGGACCGCGCGAACATTGGCATGATAGTGGGTCCGGTCATCGACTCCATAAACCCGTGGTAAAGAAGCGCCTGGTGCCATTGTCATGAGGGTGTGCATTGGCCCCGCAATCTTATTCTCGCGCAACAGAAAATCCGCGACGGTCCGCACGCTTTCCGGGCGCGGGAATGTTTGAAAGGGAGTGAGGTGAAGGGGGCCGAAAGCGCCTTCCAAACCCAGGAGATTAATTTGGGCCTTGTCGATTAATTCGCAGATCGCGGCCCCGATGTTTTTCTGGGCCTCATGATTCAGGTGAACGTCTTGAATGTGAACGATCGTGTGACGGGTTCCCGGGGACATTGCCGAAAGGGAGGGGTGTGGCTTTAAAATTTTTCGGATGGTTCCGTACTTGAGCAATGAATTCACCCATTCGGCCTTCTCCAACGTGTCTCCCGGCAAGCGGAATCTGTCGGCCATAGATCCCGTTATTTGAATGGCGGAAGAGGGAGGAAAGCCCGTTGAATTTGGGAAATTGAAAATGGACGGTTTTCCCGCGGGTAAAGAGGCGAATTGTTTAAGTTCGTGACGGTCACGCCCCTCGGTGACTGTTCGCCGCTCCTTCCAAAAATTTACTTCGGTTGTGTAGGCGAAAACACAATGGGTCCCCAAATAAATGCAACTCAATGCTAAAGATGACCAACGAATAATATGACCTCCCCAAAGGGGTCAAGTCTGAGTTTTGAGTCTATGCTAGTCAGTCAAGCTGTAACAAACAAAGACTCAAAACTCAGACTTGACCCCTGAGGGGGAATTATATTGAAGCCGTCTTAAGACTCTCTTAAGAAGTTGTAAATTTTTTTTAGGAACAATTGAAAATCAAAATAACGATAGCTATTGATTATCAGATTCTTTCATCAGCCCATTATCTTTTATGTAACAAATTCGAGGGATGTTGTTATCGAATCGCCGCTACTTTTCGTTTTTCAATCCCACCGTTGGCGTCGATTAAGACGAGATAGATGCCGGGAGCGATGATGGAATGGTTGTCATTGCGGCCATCCCACACAATGGTTTGGACTCCTGCCGCCAAGGTTTCATGGGTCAAGTCGCGTATGAGACGGCCGTGAATGTCGTAAATTTTGACGCTGATATTTCCACCGTTTTCTTTCATCACAATTCCCAAATTTAAGTTTTCATATTCAGGATTGAAAAAATTCTTGTAGTTGATCTCGTCCTGATTTTGAGGATTGGGTGGGGCGATGACCTCGATGGTCATGCTGTCCTGTGAAGAGGCGATCCCATTTCGAGCCATGACTTTAACCCGATAAGTGCCGGGGGTCTCAAACCTGGCCAAAGGTTGAAGGCTTTTTTCATTGGTTAATTGAACAGGTGCGGGGCCAGTGATCTCCCACTCAAATGAAAATTCGAATTTGGAGATCACATGGTCTTGATCAATCAGATTCGCTCTCAGCTCAATGGTTTCATTGATCGGTGTAAGGGAAGGTTCCTCTATGTCCAGGGGGGGCATATTGTAAACCATTACAGAGGCATGGTCGGATCCTTCGGCGCCTTCGCGCACCACGTTCAACATAAACTCATACAGCCCCGCCTTTTCAAAATGAACTTCAGTTGCAAGTGAGTTAACGCTCATGATGTGGGCGCTTGCCGGTCCATAAACCATCGTCCAATCCGTGCGGTCCAATTTTTGTCGTAAGAGGATGGGATCAAGGGTTCCAATGAGTTGAACAGGATTGGGCAAGATGACTTGTTGATTTTCACCGGCGTCCACCTCGATTATAGGAGTTGGGGAATTGAGCACATCGATCGTGATTATTTCTTCATCAGACAAAATGGGAGTTCCATTGTCCTCCACTTTGACGGTCAATTGATAGCTTCCAATGATAGGAGGGGTCCAGTGGAACACACCTGTCACCGGGTCCATAAAGGCGTCTTGAGGCGGATTCACCAACACAAATCTCAAGGATTGTCCCTCGTCTGGATCTGTAGCACGGGCAGTAAAGGATATTTCTGTTCCAGCTGAGGTTGTTTTATTTCCTATCGGATCCAGCACGGGCGGTCGGTTCCCACCGACTTCGGTCACCACCACGGTGACGTTGGCGACATTCGATTGAGCTCCCAAAATGTCGGAAACGCGGTAAGTGAAAGTGAATTGGCCGGTCGTGGAAGTGGGTGTAAACCGGATCTTGCCGTTGACCACCGAAGCGCTGCCGTTGGCGGGACCAGAAACCAACACCAAACTGTTCTTCTCGATCGTGATGTTGCCGTTGGGATCGGTGTCATTCGCCAACACATTAATATCGATCGGCGTGGCGACATCTGTTTGCGCCACATCATCATTGGTCACGGGCGGTTGGTTCCCGCCGACGGTAGTGACCATCACCGTCACGTTCGCAATGTTTGATTGAGAACCCAGAATGTCTGAAACGCGGTACGTGAAAGTGAATTGACCAGTGGTGGCAGTTGGAGCAAATCGGATTTTCCCGTTCACAATTGACGCAGTGCCGTTGGTTGGGCCCGACACCAGAACCAAACTGTTCTTGTCGATCGTGATGTTGCCGTTGGGATCGGTGTCGTTGGCCAACACATCAATGTCAATCGGAGTCGCCACATCGGTCTGCGCCACATCGTCAATGGCCACGGGCGGAAGATTGCCGCCCACGGTGGTGACCACCACCGTCACATTGGCAATGTTTGATTGAGAACCCAGAATGTCTGAAACGCGGTAAGTGAAAGTGAATTGACCAGTGGTGGCAGTTGGAGCAAATCGGATTTTCCCGTTCACAATTGACGCAGTGCCGTTGGTTGGGCCCGACACCAGAACCAAACTGTTCTTGTCGATCGTGATGTTGCCGTTGGGATCGGTGTCGTTGGCCAACACGTCGATGTCAATCGGGGTCGCCACATCGGTCTGGGCCACATCGTCATTGGCCACCGGCGACCGGTTCCCGCCGACTTCCGTCACCACCACGGTGACGTTCGCAATGTTCGATTGAGCACCCATGATGTCGGATACGCGGTACGTGAAAGTGAATTGTCCGGTTGTGGAGGTGGGTGTATACCGGACTTTGCCGTTGACGATGGATGCAGTGCCGTTGGTTGGGCCCGACACCAGAACCAAACTGTTCTTGTCGATGGTGATGTTGCCGTTGGGATCGGTGTCGTTCGCCAACACGTCGATGTCAATCGCAGTTGCCACGTCGGTTTGAGCGACATCGTCATTGGCGACGGGCGGCCGGTTACCGCCCACCTCAGTCACCACCACGGTGACGTTGGCGATGTTGGACTGAGCCCCGAGGATATCCGAGACGCGGTAAGTGAAAGTGAATTGGCCGGTCGTGGAAGTGGGTGTAAACCGAATCTTGCCATTGACCACCGAAGCGCTGCCGTTGGCGGGACCAGAAACCAACACCAAGCTGTTCTTGTCGATCGTGATGTTGCCGTTGGGATCGGTGTCGTTGGCCAACACGTCGATGTCAATCGGAGAGGCAATATCGGTCTGGGCCACATCGTCATTGGCGACAGGTGGCCGGTTCCCACCGACTTCGGTCACCACCACGGTGACGTTCGCAATATTGGATTGCGCGCTCAGAATGTCTGAAATGCGATAGGTAAAAGTGAATTGGCCAGTCGTGGCAGTTGGAGTGAACCGGACTTTGCCGTTGACGATGGAAGCAGTGCCGTTGGAAGGGCCTGACACAACAAGGAGACTGTTTGGATCGATTTGTCCGTTTCCATTTGGATCTGTGTCGTTGGCCAATACGTCGATGTCAATCGCAGTTGCCACGTCGGTTTGAGCAACATCGTCATTGGCCACTGGCGGCCGGTTCCCTCCGACTTCCGTCACCACCACGGTGACGTTAGCAATGTTCGATTGAGCACCCAGGATGTCGGAGACGCGGTACGTGAAAGTGAATTGGCCGGTCGTGGCAGTTGGAGTGAACCGAATCTTGCCATTGACCACCGAAGCGCTGCCGTTGGCGGGACCAGAAACCAACACCAAGCTGTTCTTGTCGATGGTGATGTTGCCGTTTGGATCGGTGTCGTTGGCCAATACGTCGATGTCAATCGGAGAGGCAATATCGGTCTGGGCCACGTCGTCATTGGCGACGGGCGGCAAATTTCCGCCCACGGTGGTGACCACCACCGTCACATTGGCAACGTTGGATTGGGCACCCAGAATGTCGGAGACGCGATACGTGAAAGTGAATTGGCCAGTCGTGGCAGTTGGAGTGAACCGAATCTTGCCAT
>JAJVIP010000014.1:39148-130905 GCA_022072025.1 Elusimicrobiota bacterium | reverse complement strand
TCGTGACATCTTGGCCCGAGGCGTTCCAATCCGCTTGCGAGAGAAGCGTGATGGTGCCGGACGTTTTATTGATGGTGATGTCACCATCGGGCTCATTGCCGCCTTGGTCCAAGTAGGTTTGGTCGTTTCCGCCGGTGAAGGCGAGGGTGGCGGTTCCCCCGTCGGCGTCTGAACCAATGGAAACATTCCCCTGAACGATAAGCGATCCGTTCAAGAATTCATTTGTATGCGTCAGGGAACCCTCCACCGTTAGCGTATCGCCGGCTCCAATAACGTAAGTTATTCTGTTATTGCCGCACGCATCTGTTCCCGCAAATTCCACATTTGAAAGGGTGAGCACGTTATTTAAATCGATCGTCAGCGTGGATCCACAAGAACTCTGCAAATGATTGTCAAATTTAACCGTACCACCATTATGATTAAAGTCTCCATCCGTCAGCTGAAAAATTGTTCCTGGGATGTCGTATTTACCGTAAATAGTTAAAGTCCCAGAAGGAGCGGTGAACGTCCCTGTGGTCATAAGAAATCCATCAACAATCAAATCTGTGGTCCCTTCAGCAGGTGCGACCGTGCCGCTGGGTTTATTGACTCCCAATACGCCAGTTCCACCGGGTGCGGTGTAGCTGTATGTCTGATCGTCAGTCCCGCTAAAGGTTATCGAACCGCTGGAATCAACACCATCTCCTACCGATCTCAAGCTATCCGCGTTAGACGCCACAACGAGGTTGCCGTAAAGTTCTATGGTTGCG
Organism: Elusimicrobiota bacterium; assembly: GCA_022072025.1. Taxonomy (NCBI): domain Bacteria; kingdom Pseudomonadati; phylum Elusimicrobiota; species Elusimicrobiota bacterium. The sequence continues at coordinate 130,156 of JAJVIP010000014.1, read as the reverse complement.
GATGTGGCTTCATTGGTATGGGTTAAATCTCCCAATACCACAAGGGTATCACCACTGGCAGTTGTATGAACAATACGATTATTGCCGCATGAGTCGCTGCCCGCGATTTCCAGATGTTTTAATATCAGGCTAGAATTCACGTCTATGGTCAAAAAGAGACCACAACTGCCCGCATTAGGATTCAATTTTACTGTACCGTTGTTGTGATGAAATATACCTCCAGATTGTGATAGATAAGTTGTGGGAGAACTGTAATTCCCTCCTACTTCGAGCGTCCCGGCCGTGCTGGTAAACGTCCCTCCGGAAAGCGTAAAACTTCCATTCACGTCGATCGTTGTCGTCGATCCCATAAACTCCCCGCCCGACTGCGTGTACCCGCCCATCGTAATCGTGCTTGACTGCTGATAGAACATGCCGTTCATGATGGTCAGGGTGGTGGTCACAATGAAGTTCTTGCCGAGATGGATTTCACCGGTGTAACCCGAAGTGACCGTCATAGACGCCACCGTGCCCTGGAAGGAAGCGTCCACCGTCGACACATACACACTGCCCGCGTCGAATACGACCGTGTGGGAACTCTTGGGCGCGTCCGCCACGCCGGGGCCGCCGGAGAAGTAAGCCCAGTTTCCGGGCGTGGACCAATTGCCGGGGGCCGAGGCCACCCAGTAACGAATACCGGAGTCTTGACCCGAGAACACCCAATTCGTGTTGTTGCCCGCGTCCCACGAGTTATAGCCGTAGATGGTTTGACCCGCCGAAGCGCTGGAGTAGCTGACCGTCACGTAGTTCACGCTGTTGGTCGACGTGTTGTTCAAGTACCACACCGCGTTCGTCGGATTGCTCGAGCCCAGGACGATACGGTTACCGGACGTTCCCGTTAGATTGAAACTGTTGACTGTGAAAGTCGACCCCGCCAAGAATTGCAGCGCCGCGCCAGTCGACACATTGAAGTTCCCGCTTACGTTCAAAGCCGACGTGGTGACAAACAAATCATTCGCGGTTCCCGTCGCTTGAATGACCAGGTTGGAATAGTAGGTGGTGAACCGGGTCAAGGTGTAGGTGCTGATGACCGCGTCGCCGTCACCCAAATACATCACGGTGGAAGAAGCATTGAACACCCGTGTGCCGGCGCTTAACATCTCGCCACCCTGCAATTTCAGCGTTCCGGAAGAGCCCACCACCAACCGGTCGTTTACGGTCAAGTTATGACCGTTGAGAGATACTGTGCCGGTGGCAATGGTCAAGTCCTGATTGGAATTATTAAGGAATAAATGGCTCGACAAGAAAACAACGCCTGAAGTCTTGTTCACGGTTGGACTGAATCTGAAACTATTGGAGTTGCCGCTGTAAGTGATCATCTGGTCGGCGGAACCGGAAATTCGGAAATCAGCCGAACCCGTGAAAATAAGCGTGCCGGCCACGTCAATATCCCCTTGGGCTTCGAGCACCCCGGAATTAATATTGGTGGTTCCGCCACCAGCCAGAAATCTTAACACCCCCGTCGTCTTTAAAGTGGTTCCGCTGGTGATGTCGATTGTTTGCCCCCCGCCGCAGCAATTGCCGAAGGCCGCATTGCCCAAAGAATGAGAACCGGTGAGAGTTTGACCTGTAGCGCCGTTAAAGACCACGGTACTGCCCCCCACATCCAGAATGCCGGCCGTGTAGGTCCAGTTATTACTTGTTCGAATGACCCCCACCAAATGCAAGGTGCCTAAACTTTTATAGATTTCGATGGACGGGACGTTGCCGCTGGTAAAAGTGGCCGAAGAAGTCAGTGTTTGATCCACGGTTCCATCAATCAAGATAAGTCCCGTACCCGAATAAGTGTGACTGGAAATATTGATGTTGCCTCTGGCCGCAACAGTGCCGCTGTTTATATTGAGGGTTGATCCGGTGTCGGTGCTATCCAAAGCAAGTGTTCCTGTAACTCCCAGCACCGTTCCTGCGGCAATGTTGATTGTCTGGGCTCCTCCGGATTTAGCCCTGAATATCACGTTATTTAAATTGTGCGAGCCGGATATCAGTACAGGCGTATCAAAGAAGACAACAGTCGAGCTTCCGGCATCGATATTTCCGGAGGTGTATACCCATCTGCTGTTGCTGCGGAATATGCCCAACAAATAAAGAGTGCCGGAGGGTTTCCTGATTTCAATGTTGGGAACTTGACCAGTGTACATCGTGGAATTCGTGACAAAATTCTGCGGCCCCGAACCATCAATGATGATTGTACCCGTGCCGTAATAGTCGTAATCATTTGGAATAAGGATATCGCCGCGCGCGGTTATCGTGCCGGTATTTATAACGATCCGGTTGGTGACCCCATCCAATTTCAACAAACCATTGACTGTAAGCGTGGTTCCATAGGTGATGTTGACCGTCTTAAACGCGCCGACGAAGGATGCATTAAAGAGTTCATGGTTCCCGGTGATATTAACCGGGGTTCCTGAAAACACAACGGTGCTTGTTACGGCGTTGAAAGTGCCGCCGCTCACCGTCCAATTCGCGCTGCAATCAATAAGGTTTGATCCTGCGGTGAATGTTCCGCCGAACAAGCTAAAACTTCCATTGATATCGATGGTGGTGGTTGAGCCGACAAACCGACCATCAGATTGACGGTATCCGCCAATGGTGAGCGTACTGGACTGTTGGTTGAACACGCCGTTCATGATGGTCATGGTGTTCGTCACCGTAAAGTTCTTGTTGAGGTAGATCGTACCGGTGTAGCCGCCGGTCACCGTCATCGACGCGACTGTTCCGGCGAATGAGGCGTCCACCGTCGAAGGCTGCACGCTGTAACCATCGAACACCACCGTGTGTGTGGAGGCCGGCACCTGCGCTCCGCCGAACCCGCCGCTGGTGTTCGACCAGTTGGCTGAGTTCGACCACACGCCGGGTGCCGACGCCACCCAGTAACGCACACCGGTGTCGGGGCCTTGGAGGAAATCCCAATTGGTGTTGTTGCCCAAGTCGGTGGAGGTGCCGTCATAGGCGCGCATGGTGTATCCGCCATTCGCCGCGGCGTTCGAATCCCGCACGCGCAGATTGGTCAGGGTTTGGCTCGAACCTTTGTAGCTGAAGTACCACGTCGTCCCGCTTGCCCCATTTGAGAGCAGTCCCACATTGCGGAATTCAACCATGCTTGTCACATAATTCGTCGTACCAAGTACAAAGTACAAAGTACTGCTGTTCGTCACGGCCCGTAAGCCATAGAAGGTCGTCGACCCGGACAGCGTTTGCGCGGAGCTTCCATCAAACGTCACCGTGCTGCCGCGCGCGGTGAACGCGCCGCTCCCGCCCTTCACCCAGTTGCTGCTCACATTAATGGCGTAACTTGCGCTCGTCGGATCAAACGTTCCGCTCGAGATCGTGACGCTGCCGGCCGATTTAAGGTCCGTGGTTAATTGGAAGGTGTCCGCTGTTGAACCGGTTGAATTGATCACCAGGTTGAAGTAGTCGTTGCCCGACCCGAAATCTTTCACGTTGTAGGTATCGCCAGCCCCATCGCCATTACCAATGTACTCCCATGTTCCTGAGTCGGTATCTTGCGTGAGGTTGGAAACGGTTTCGTTTCCGTTCAACCGCAGCGTTCCGTGTATTTCATTTGAGAACGTCGTCCGATCCGCAGATGCCGTCAGATTAAATCCATTTAAGCTGAAGGTGCCGGATGTGATGGTCAAATCATCAATCACCGTCACGTTCCCGGTGGATTCGAAAATGTCCATCGCGGAACCGGTCGACACAAACACCAAGTTCTCGTAGGAGGTGGAGAAGCGGGTGAGAACATAGGTGTTGATCGAGGCGTCGTTGTTGCCGGTGTAGACAACCGTCGAGCTTGACCCGATCACCTTGGTGCCGTAAGAGATATCTTCAGCGCCGTGGAGTTTCAATGTGCCGGAAGAGCCGATCACCAAATTCCCGTTCACCAACAAATTATTTCCATTTAGAGACAATGTTCCGGTGGCGATGGTCACATCCTGCCCGGAAGCGTTCCACTGAGCATTGGAGAGAAGCATGACTTTGCCGGAGGCCTTGTTGATGGTGATGTCGCCGTCGGGCTCGTTGCCGCCCTGATCGAGATATGTTTGATCATTCGAACCGGTAAACTCAATCGGAGATGTTCCACCGGTGGACAAAGTTCCAATCGTAATGTCGCCCTTCGCCTCTAAAATTCCCGTATTTAAAGTGCCTCTTGTTTGGACGAAGTTGCCGTTTACCACGAGCGTATCCCCGCTGGCGATATGCAGCGCGCCGACCGCCCCGCCGCAAAGTGAGGGATCGCTCGTGACATTATTCATGTCCAACCGGGTCGGCACGTCCACTGTGTAGACGGAACCAAAACACGAATACTCACTCGGCGCAAATAAAACGGTTCCAGAGTTATGGGTAAATGTGCTGTTCGCCGCCACATTGAATATGGTGACAGCACTTGTGTACATAGCTCTCCCGATTGTAAGAGTACCGGTCGGAGCGGTAAATGAACCTTGAAGAAGGGAGAAGGAACCGACTCTGAAATCCGTTGTGCCCGGAGCGGGATATACGTTGCCTGTGGTTTTATTGACGGTGATGCTGGGGAAAGCTGACGTCGGTGCGGCTGCAATCGTCTGATCTCCCGATCCATTCACTATGACCGTTGTATCTCCCAATTGGCCTGTCGCGCTTTCCCCAGCCGCAAGATTTCCACGAACCTCCACTGTCCCGCTTCTAAGACTTCCCTTTGTTAACGTGAACGTTCCATACACCACGAGCACGTCGTCCGCGGTGAAATAAGTGAAACCGGGGGTAGAATCGCAACGTGTAGCGGTGAATTCAACGTTGTTCAGATAAAGAGTTTCGCTCAGGTCGATCGTATATATTTGACTTCCGCAACCTGATTCAACGGTCAAGAATCTCACCTCACCGTTGTTGTGGGTAAAAGTTCCCCCCAATAAGCTGAAGAACGTGGTATGAGAGAGAAAAGCGGTTCCAACTTCGAGTCTACCGCTGGTGCTCGTAAATGTTCCGCCCGTCAGAGAAAAAATACCGTTCACGTCAATCGTCGTTGTTGAACCGGCGAATTTTCCTCCCGATTGAGAGTACCCACCCATTGTCAGCGTGCTGGTCCACTGGTTGAATACCCCGTTCATGATGGTCATGGTGCTGCTGACAGTTAAATTCTTGTTGAGGAAAATGGTGCCCGTATACCCGGAGGTCACCGTCATGCTGGCCACGGTTCCTTGAAAGGAAGCGTCCACCGTCGACACGTGCACGCTGCCGCCGTCGAATACCACCGTGTGCGTCGATTGCGGAACCTGCGCTCCGCCGGGGCCTCCGGGGCTGTTCGACCAGTTCGCCGTGTTGGACCAAATGCCCGGCGAGGTAGCGACCCAGTACCTGATTCCCACATCCGGCACCTGGAAGTTCCAATTGGTGTTGTTGCCCAAGTTGATGCTGTGCGTTCCCGCGTTCATCACAAACCCGCCGTTGGGGCTGGCATTCGAATCACGCACGCCACGCAGATTGACAAGCGTCTGGCTTGATCCCGTGTAGCTGAAATACCACGTCGTTCCTTCCGCGCCTGCACTCAACACGGAAATGTCGCGCCACTCCACCATGTTGCTGACATACTGCGTTGTCCCAGGCGTAAAGTAGAGTGTCGTGCCCGCGGTGACGTTGCGCAATCCGTAAAAAGTAGTGCTGCCTGACAAGGTGACGGGGAGACTGGGCGACGGGGTGAAAGTCACAGTCGATGTTCCTGCGTCGAATGTTCCCGCTGTCTTTGTCCAGTTCCCTGTTACATTGAGCATCCCGCTCAAAGTCAAGCTGCCGCCGCTCTTGTTGATGATCACATGGTGGAAGTTGGTTCCACCCGGCGTGAGAGTTTGCGTCAGCCCGCCTGTAAATTGATGCGTGGAGGTGCCGGCCGCATAAAGCCCGCCCGTTCGCAAAAAGTTACCGCCCATCGAGAACACGGAAGTTCCCAATCTCACGTCACCGCTTGTCACGGTCACATTGCTCGCAACCGTGATGTTGTAACTCTGTGAATTGAAGACACCAGTATAACCGCTGATGGTGAGGCTTGCGACGTTCACAGTGGTATTCACACTGACATTCCCGTTTTTTGTCCCGCCACCGCCGTCAAAAACCACCGTGTGCGTCGCAACGGGCACACCGCCAACAGCAGGCCTCCCGCTTCCCGTCGACCAATTACCGGCGCTGTTCCAGTCCCCTGCGCTGGTAGCGATCCAATAGCGAACGCCCACATCCGGCGGCGCGAACAACCAGTTGGTGTTGTTGCCCAAATCCACGCTTTCGATTCCGGCATCCATGATCGACCCGCCGTTCGGGCTGGCGTTGGAATCCCGCACTCCGCGCAAGGCCACAAGTGTTTGGCTGGAGCCCGTGTAGCAGAAATACCACGTCGTCCCTGATGCGCCACTGGAAAGAACCGAAATGTTTCGCCACTCAACCATGTTGGTCACGTATTGCGTGGTGTCGGGGGTGAACTGAAGTGTCGCTCCGGTGGTGAGCGCTTTCATGCCGTAAAAGGTCGTGGCGCCAGAAAGGGTTTGGACAGCCGTGCCATCGAAAGTCACCGTGCTGTTTCGCGCGGTATATGACGCGCTCGCGCCTATACTCCAATTGCTGCTCACATTGATCGCATAGCTGGAACTGGACGGGTCAAAGGTTCCGATGCTCAAGGTCACGCTTCCGGCGGCCTTCAGGGCCGCGGTCAATTGGAACGTGTCCGCCGCTGAACCGGTGGAGTTCAGCACCAAGTTGAAATAGTCGACCCCGGAACCGAAATCTTTGAGGTTGATGGTATCCCCCGCGCCGTCGCCGTTCCCGAGGTATTCCCATGTGCCCGAGTCTGTGTCATTCGTGAGGTTCGATATCGTTTCATTTCCGTTCAGCCGGAGCGTGCCTTGGTCGGAGTTCGAGAACGTGGTGCGGCTGGCCGAGGCCGTCAAGTTGTAGCCGTTCAAGTAGAAAGTGCCGGAGGCAATGGTTAGATCGTCGTTCACCGTCACGTTCGCGGTGGATCGGAACACGTCCATCGCGGAGCCCGTCGATTGGAAAATTAAGTTTTCAAACGTGGTGAAATGGTAACTCGCGCTGTAGGTGTCCGCCACCCCATCATTATTGCCCGTAAGCATGATGGTATGGCTGGAATTTCGCACCAGACTTCCGTAGCTGACCGGTTCGTTCCCGTGCATCTTCATTGTTCCAGAACTGCCGACCAGCAACTGGCCCGCCACCTGAAGTTGGTTTCCGTTCAAATAGAGGGTCCCGGAGGTGATACTCAAATCCTGATTTGCCGCATTCCATTGCGCCGAGGAGGCGAAAATAACTTGCCCACCCAATTTGCTGATCGTGATATCTCCATTGGGCTCATTGCCGCCCAGGTTGGTGTAAACTTGGTCGTTTGTGCCGGCAAAAGTAATGCGACCCGTCCCGGCGTCGGCCAAAGTTCCGATGGTCAGGTTCCCATGCACCTCAAGGGCACCGGTGGCGACGGCGCCATCGCTAATGGTACAGGTGCCCAGGACCACCAAGGTGTCGTCGCTGGGTATTGTTACCTGCATCGGCGAACCATTGAAAGTGAGATTGTTGAGCGTCAAGGAAGTGGGCACATCCCAGGTTTTGTGACCGTTAAAAAGATCAATTGTGCCGTTGTTGTGAACGAAGGTCCCTCCCGACATCGTGAAATGATGCGAAAAACGGGTGGTGCCGTTGGAAGCGGTAAAAGTTCCCGCCTGCAGAGAGAAAGCCCCGAACATGGTCGAGGTGGCTCCATCGGCGAATTCAATTTTGGTTGAGGCATTGTTGAGTGTGACCGCAGGAAGATAGGCCCCATTGGGAACGGTAAAACTTTGATCTCCAGCGCCATCAATGAGCAGTAAGGCTCCATCAGCTCCATTAGCGCTTCCATCAAAAGTTGCGGCCACTGAAATGGGCCCCTTGGCATTCACAATACCCGCCGGTTCTATTAAACGGCCATCTGTTAAGGTGGTGATGCCGTTCACAAGGATGGTGTCACCGTTTGAGATTGACAACTCGGAACCAGCATGATTCACATGAAAATTATTCAATGAAAGAAGCGAAGATAAATCCCAGGCTCTATGCGCCCCGCCTATGGTTTCTACAGTCCCACCATTATGCGTGAAGGTCCCGCCGGACATGGTGAAAGCATTAGAGAAACGAATGGTGCCGCTGGAGGCGGTAAAAGTTCCCGCCTGTAAGGTAAAAGCACCATACATGGTGGCCGTGGCCCCTGCTTCGAAATCTATTTCTGTCAATGGATTGTTGAGAGTGAGAGAAGGGAGATAGGCGCCGTTGGGGATTGTAAAACTTTGGTCTCCAGCGCCATCAATGAGCAGCGTACCTCCGCTGGCGAACCCGTAATAGCTTCCATCAAAATCCGCGCCCACCAAGATTGGCCCCTTGGCGTTCAAGACTCCATATTGATCACCACCCAAAGAACCGTTTAGCAAGGCCGTGGTACCCGTTACCACCAGGGTGTCCCCCGTTGCAATTTCAAGCCCCCCTGATTTATTCACAATTAAATTATTCACACTCAACGAAGTAGCCAAATCCCAGGTGGCATTGGGACCAGTAACCCAAATGGTTCCATTGTTGTGGGCAAATGTGCCGCCGGACAGGTTGAAAACCGATTTAATTGTCATGGTGGCGATGGGAGCGGTGAATGCTCCACCTGATAGATTGATACCCCCATTGAAGGAGATGGTGGAATTGCCGCCCTGGAAATTCCCGCCCGCTTGAATCCAACCGGAAATTCCAATGGTCATGGAACTGTTGGCTACCTGTGTGATGGTTCCCGTATAGCCGCTTTGAATGCTCACGCCTGCCGCGGTGGTGGTCACATTGATATCAGAGTTTTTCGTGGATACATTGCTGAACGTGGCGGTGTTGGACGCCCCCGGAGGGGCACCGCCTTGCCAGTTGGCGCCTTCACTCCAGTTGTTGGTCGTCCCCAAACCGATCCAGGTGTAGTTGGACGGATTTGTGAAAATCCAATTCCGGTTGTTGCCCAAATCCGTGGAGCTGGTCGAGCGCGCGTCGATGGTTCGCCCTGGAGACGCGTTCGAATCTTGCACGCGGATGGCATTGATGGTGAGGCTCGAACCGGTGTAGCTAAAGTACCAAGTGGTTCCGCTCGCTCCGATCGAGAGCGCCGAGATGTTTCTCCACTCCATCGCATTCGTGACATACTGCGTGGTACCGGGCGTGAAATAGAGGGTCGCGCCGCTGGTGATGGCTTTCAGACCATAGAAAGTGGTGGAACCCGCTAAAGTTTGGCTTGTCGTGCCATCGAATGTCACCGTCGATTGCTGCGCCACAAAAGTGTCGGCGTTGTTCCACTGGCCCGCCACCCTTAACGCGTAATAATTGGCGCTCGCATTCACAGATCCTGTCACGATCGAAAAATCTCCATCCACCTCTACCGCCCCGCCCAGCGTTACCGCGGCGCCCACGGTTTTGTTCACCGCCAAGTGATAGAGCCCCGTCCCGCCCGGAGTGAGCGTTTGCGCCAAGCCGCCAACGAACTGGATGGTGGAGGTGTTCGCCGTGTAGCTTCCGCCGGTTCTTAAGAAATTCCCGCCCATTGAAAACACCGAAGTTCCAAGAATCACATCGCCGCTCGTTACGGTGACGTTGCTCGCCACCGTGATGTCGTAACTTTGCGAATTGAACACGCCGGTGTAGCCGCTGATGGTGAGGCTGGCAACGCTCACCGTTGTGTTGATGTTTACATTGCCGTTCTTGGTGCCTCCGCCGCCGTCGAACACCACCGTGTGCGTGGCCGTCGGCACACCGCCAACAGCAGGCCCCCCGCTTCCCGTCGACCAATTACCGGCGCTGTTCCAGTCCCCTGCGCTGGTCGCGATCCAATAACGAACGCCCACATCCGGCCTAGCAAAAACCCAGTTTGTGTTGTTCCCCAAATCCACGCTGTCAACACCAGCATCCATGGGCAACCCGCCGTTCGGGCTGGCGTTGGAATCCCGCACGCCGCGCAACCCCACCAATGTTTGCGAGGAACCCGTGTAACTAAAATACCACGTGGTTCCCGAAGCTCCGCTCGAGAGAACCGAAATATTTCGCCACTCGATCATGTTCGTCACGTATTGAGTTGTGCCGGGTGCGAACTGGAGAGTGGATCCAGCTGTTAATGCACGTAACGCATAGAAAGTTGTGGATCCACTCAGTCTATGGACCATAGACAATGGACTATAGACTGTCACCGTCGATCCTCCGGCATTGAACGCTCCACCACTTCTGTCCCAGTCACCGTTCACCGTCACCGCGGATGTGCTGAGATTAATTGTGCCGTCAGTTTGGAAAAAGTGCGTTGATACCGTCAATGTGTAGCCGTTCGTATTGAAAACACCGGTCGACACACGGAGATTTTCATTCACAACCCGGTTCCCATTCAGATTGAAAGTTCCCGTCCCGTTCAACACGATGTTTTGATCGTTGAAAGTTCGGACATTGTAGGTGGCGCCGCCCGCGTAGGAGATGGAAGATCCCGACACGAACTGTGGATAACCGGTTTCCGTCGTTATCGTTTCATCTCCATCCAACTGCAGATTACCGGCGCTGTCCACAACCAAGGTCGCATTGTTGCCGGCATTATCAACAGTGAGTGTTTGACCGTTTATATCAAGCGTGCCGCTTGTAACCGTCAAATCTTGGTTGGCCGCATCCATCGTGAACGCGGACAATAGCGTGACCGCGCCCGCGGATTTGTTGATGGTTACATCGCCGTTAAAGAGGGCCGCCGCTCCTGTTAAATTGAACAATTGATTCGCGCCGCCGCTGAACACAAGCGGCGAGGACCCCCCGTCGAATGCGGCGCCGACCGTTACATCGCTCGACACGTTCAATGTGCCGGTGTTGACCAGACCGTCGGTCAAACTTAAATTTCCGGTAATCGCCATCGTTTGCCCACCGGTGATGGTGAAGGTTTGGTTGTGACTTTTTTGAATGACCACATGAGCGAAAGTTTCGGAGCTGCCGACATCAAGCGTGGAATTGTTTCCACTAAACGTCACCGTGCTGACGCCTTCATCAAAAACTCCTCCGGTCTTCACAAAATTTGCTCCACCTTGACTGGTAACACCCAATATCAGATTGGTGGGGGCCGAAAACGTACCGGCGTCTTGATTGAAACCGCCGGAGTTAAGCGTCAATGTATGACCATTCCACGTAAATGGCGCGGTTCCGCTAAAGGTGCTCGTCATGGTGGACCCATACAACGTGCTGTCGGCATTTAGAACAATCGAATCCGAAGCGTCGGCGGCGCTGTCCAGCCTTAAATAAAGGCCGAGCCCGCCGTTCAAAGTGAAGGTTTGGGACAGCGAGTCGTTTCCAAAATCCAAATACGCCGTGCCGCCGTCCAAGCCGGAAGCCTGCGCGATGCTTCCACGCGCGTCGATGATTCCCGTGTTGACAAGTCCATCCGTTAAAAACAGATTGCCCGTCACGATCATGGTTTGGCCAGAAGTAATCGTCAGGGTCTGGTTGTGGCTCTTTTGAATCAACACACTTGCGAATGTTTCTGAAGTTCCCACATCCAGGGTGCTGTTGTTGCCGACGAACGTCACGGTGCTTGTTCCTTCAGTGAACGAGCCGCCCGTTTTGACGAAATTAGAGCCTAATGTTCCCGTCACACCCAAAGTCATGGTCGACGGGCAAACAAACGTCCCGGCGGCCTGAAAAAACCCGCCCGCGCTTAACGTCAAGTTGTAACCGTTGTAATTGAAAGGCGCCGTTCCGCTGAAGTTGGAGGTGATACTGGAACCATAAAGAGTCGCGTTGGCGTTGAAGTTGATCGAATCGGAAGCGTCGGACGCTGAGTCGAGACGTAACGTCTGACCCGTTCCCCCGTTTAAAGTGTAAATCTGGGCGAGACCGTCGTTGCCGAAATCCAAATCGGCGGAACCTCCGTCATACGTGGAGAACTGCGTGATATCAGCTTGCGCATCGAGCGTTCCCGTGTTGGCGCCGCCGTCGTAAAGTTGGAGATGCCCCGTCACAACCAGAGTTTGCCCGGATGTGATGGTGAGAATTTGTCCTGTTTGCTTTTGAATGATCACGTGGCCGAAGGTTTCGGAGCCGGCCGCATTGTACGTGGCCGTATTTCCGCCGAAAGTCACGGTGCTCGTTCCCGCGCTGAAACTTCCGCCTGTTTTAATGAAATCGGCCGCATCCGTGGTACCGACTTTCCCGACGACCAAAGTTCCATCCACATCCATCACGCCTCCAGCCTGATTGTAGTCGCTCCCGCGCACGGTGAGGGTGGAGGTGACAGGAATATTGATGGTTCCGAGATAGCCCGATTGAATGTTTATGCCGCCCGTTTCTGTGGAGAGGTCCACCTCGCAATTTTTTGATGAATGTGTGCTGAACACCGCAGTGAAGCTCGCCCCTGGCGCGCTGCCGCCCTGCCAGTTGGCGCCTTCACTCCAATTGTTGGTCGCGCCCAAACCAATCCAGGTGTAATCGGCGGGGACCGTGAACAACCAGTTTCGGTTGTTCCCCAAATCGGTGGAATTGGTGGAGCGCGCATCGATGGTTTTTCCGAGTGTGGCATTGGAATCCCGCACCCGTATGGTGTCGATCGTGAGACTCGAACCGTTGTAACTGAAGTACCACGTTGTTCCCGCCGCGCCCGCCGACAAAACCGAAATATTCCGCCACTCCACCGCATTGGTCACATAATTCGTCGTACCAAGAACAAAGTACAAAGTACTTCCTTGCGTCACGGCGCGCATTCCGTAGAACGTCGTCGAACCTGCCAACGTCTGCGCCGTCCCGGTGAAAGTCACCGTCGACACGCCTGCGGTGAGCGAAGTCGAACCCGTCCAGTTTCCTTTGACATCCAATGCCCCCACCAAGGTGAGGCTGCCGCCGCTCTTATTAATAAGGACGTGATGGAAGTTGGTGGCGTTGGGCGTGAGGGCCTGGACTTGTCCACCCGTGAATTGAATGGTGGATGTCCCCGCATCGAAGGTTCCGCCGGTGCGCAAGAAATCTCCATTTAAAGTCACGACTGAAGTGCCCAACATCACCGTTCCACTGGTCACCGTCGTGTTCGAGGCCACCGTGAGGTTGTAGCTCTGTGTGTTAAAGGTCCCGGTGTATCCGGAAATAGTCAAAGAAGAAATACTCACGCTTCCATCGATATTTACGTTGCCATTCTTCGTTCCGCCGCCGCCGTCGAACACAACCGTGTGCGTCGCAACGGGCACGCCACCCGCGGGAAGCCCCCCGCTCACCGTCGACCAATTGTTCGGGTCGTTCCAATTTCCGGCGGATGAGGCGATCCAATAACGCGCCCCCAGATCACCACCCATAAACACCCAGTTGGTGTTGTTGCCCAGGTTCACGCTGTTGAAGGCATAAATTGTATTCAGCGCATTCGATGACGCCACCTGCACGCCGTAGACACTGTGGGTGCTGGTCACGTTCAGATACCATTGATCGGAAGACGTCGACTTGAGCACCACTTGATTGGCTCCGGCGCCGACGATGGTGAAGGTGGACATGGTGAAGGTGGAGGTGCCGTGGAAATATATCGTGGCGGAGGAGCCGAGCGCGGCGGTGTTCACCAACAGTTGCGGCGTGGTAAACGAACTCACAAACGTTAAGCCGCTTGAACTGGTGTTCGAAGAAACAACCGTCTCTACGGAAACACCACGTAGATTGATCCTCTGGCCTGCAGCGCCCGAAAAGTTGATTGTGCCACTCCCCGGTACCCAAATGACGCCCAGATCATCATGGATGATTTCCAAATCATTTTGAAAAATCAATGTGGGATTGTAGGCAGAATTGTCGACTGTTAGCGTTCCGGTCGCGGTCTGATCGCGGATTTCGACATCGCCGGTAAAGGTTGACACACCTACGCCAAATCGAAGGGTATGGCTTACTGTGCCAGTCCACCACCCAGAAATATTGACAGTTGGAACCGCATATGTTCCAGCTGTCAAATCCGCAGGCGCACCGGCAATATTTCCTGGACGAGACATCGTCAAGGTCGGCACATCAATCGTCCCGCCCATCTCTGCGACGCGAGCATGATCATTGAGATTTACAGTCCCCGCCCCGGTGAGGGAACCCCCCGTCGGTACACGAAGCTGTGCCTCATAGGGAGAAGCGGCGCCAAACTGCAAGTTGAGATTGTCGCCGCTGGCCACTGTCAGAGTACCGGAAACTGTCAGGATTCCCGGATCGCTACCGGCCGTGTTTTTTATTAACAATCCTGTTCCGCCCGTGGTGTAGGAACCGCCTACTGTCAGGTCCTGAAAGTATTGGGAACCGTTCGTTTTACTAATCAGGAGCTTGCCTGACCCATTCAGTATGACATGAGAGAGATTGGTGTTGAATGTGGTTACCGTCTCATCATCCCAATTTCCGGACACCGTCCAGGTTGAATTACCCAAACTGACCGTACCGTTGTCCATCGTAACGTTTCCATTGACCCAGATGTCACGATTGTTGACAGCGTTCGTGAAAATCCCGGCACCGGAAGCCAAGGTTAAATGGCTGCTGACATATAAATTATAAGCACCAACGGTTAAAGTGCCGCCACCGGAATAATTCAAGTGGTGAAATTGTTTTCCCGCTGTGGTTCCGCCGGTAATAAGGAATTTGTTACCTGAGGCGGCATCAAACGTCACGGTCCCCATTTGTGCAACAAAAGAAGCGCCGGCGGCGCTGTTGTTCCAGTCGCCGGCAAGATTAATGGGATAGTTACTTCCGCTGATATTGATTGTGCCCGCTTGAAGAGTAAAGTTGCCATCTACATCCAGCGCGCCGCCCAACGTCACAACACTTCCTCCTGTCTTGTTCACCACCAAATGATGGAAACCGGTTCCGCCGGGCGTCAGTGCCTGCGTCAAACCACCGGTGAATTGATGGGTGGAGGTGCCAGCGGTATAAAGACCGCCCGTTCTCAAAAAGTTTCCGCCCAACGAAAACACAGAAGTTCCCAACCTTACCTCGCCGCTGGTTACCGTGACATTGCTCGCCACGGTCATATCGTAGCTTTGAGAGTTGAAAACGCCTGTATACCCGCTGATCGTGAGACTGGCGACATTCACCGTTGTGTTGATGCTGCAGTTTCCGTTTGCCGTCCCGCCGCCCCCGTCAAAGACCACGGTGTGGGTCGCCAATGGAACACCGCCGTAGGCCAGCGCGCCGCTGTTCGTTGACCAATTGTTCGCGTCATTCCAATTTCCCGCGCCGGTTGCGATCCAGTAGCGAACGCCCGTGTCACTCATAAACACCCAATTGGTGTTGTTCCCTAAGTTCACGCTGTTAAATGCATAAATGGTGTTGAGAGCGCTGGAGGAAGCCACCTGAACTCCGTAAACGCTGTGCGTGCTTGTGACATTCAAATACCACTGTTGGCTGGTGTTTGATTTCAAGACTGCCGAATTGGCAAGGGTCCCTGAAACGGTGAAGGTGGACATTGTAAAAGTTGATTGCGCGGCGAAATACATTGTTGCTGCAGATCCCAGAGCAACCGTGTTCACCAAAAGTTGCGGCGTAGTGAAGGAGCTGGAGAAGATCAGGCCTCCACCGGAGGTGTTGGAAGAAATAATGGCTTCAACACTCTTCCCTTGGAAGCTCGCGGTCTGAGCGGATGTGCCGGAAAACGTGATCGTGCCGGACCCCTTGTTCCATGTAATGCTGTCCGGTCCCGCGATGTCGAACCCGCCCCCGAAAACAAGATTCGGATTATTAATATTGTTTTCAATCACCTGGGGCGTCACGCCACCTTGTCCTAACAGCTGGACGGATCCCGTAAATACCGTGGTGCCGGCCCCAAACCGGAAAGGAGCGGTCCCATTGTTGTTGATACCCGTTAACGCCACCGCGGGACTGTCATACCTTCCGGATGCGATGTTCACGATGTTGTCGCCTTCAGACGCCAAGTACAGATTCGTTATGTCGATGATTCCGTCTTGCTGGGTGATGCTGGTACGCTGGACCCACATGCTGCCCGTGCCCGTTAATCTTCCGGTCGAGGTGACCGACAAACCGTTTCCTCCGTTAAAGAGATATAGAAATCCGGATCCAGCTCCGTTGTACGTTAGAGTCCCTACGATCACCAGACTGCTTTCCATGTAGAATGAATTGAGCGCGACGATGGAACCCGTCACCAACACGTTCTGGAACCGATCAGCGTATACACCGCTAGGATTAATCGTCTTATTTTCGCCCGTCAGGACCAGAGTGGAATTATTCCGGTTCAGCGATCCGAGCGCCGATGACGACCAATTCCCGCTCACCGTCCAGGTCGAATTCCCCATGTCGGTTCGGGTGTTGCCCATAACGACATTTCCGTTTACCCAGATATCACGGTGATTGAGGCTGTTGTGCAAGAAACCCGCCCCCGCCGCGAGCGTAAGATTGCTGCTGACATAAAGGTTGTACCCGCCCACAGCCAAGGTGCTCGTCCCAACGAAATAGACATGATGGAATTGTTTTCCGGTCGTGGTGCCGCCGGTGATGATCGTTTGCGTTCCGGATGATGCGTCGAAGGTCACCGTCCCCAGCTGCGCCACGAACGACGATCCTGCGGCGCTCAAGTTCCAATCCCCGGCGAGATTAATTCCGTAATGGCTCGCACTCACATTCACCGTTCCGGCGGCAATCGTGAAGTTTCCATTCACATCCAGCGCCCCGGCCAAAGTCATCACGCTGTCGCCTGTTTTGTTCACAACCACATGATGGAAACTCGTTCCGCCCGGAGTGAGCGTTTGCGCCAGACCGCCGGTGAATTGATGCGTTGATGTCCCCGCGGTATAAAGACCACCGGTTCGCAACAAGTTACCACCCATCGAGAACACGGAAGTACCCAGTCTCACATCGCCGCTGGTTACCGTAACATTGCTCGCCACGGTAATATCGTAGCTTTGCGAGTTGAAAACGCCTGTATACCCGCTGATCGTGAGGCTGGCGACATTCACCGTTGTGTTGATGCTGCAGTTTCCGTTTGCCGTCCCGCCGCCCCCGTCAAAGACCACCGTGTGAGTTGCCAATGGAACGCCGCCTAAAATTGGTCCCCCCGACGATGTTGACCAGTTCGCAGCGGTACTCCAATTCCCGGCAGAAGAAGCAATCCAATAACGAACACCACTATCGGCCGCGGACCACAACACCTTATTATTGGGGTCGTAATCATAGGCCTCCCCCGCAAACGCTCCTTGCGCGGCGCTGAATGTCCAGCTTGTGCTCGTGTCATTGCCTTCCACAAACACGTTGTACGCGTTGTCGGCCCCCGTGGTGCTGTTCGACACATCAAATGTCACGTTGGTGAGTGTGATGGTCGACACCAAATTGCGCAGTGTGACGTAAGTGTTGGTTCCGCTGTTCACTCCCAGACGGTCGAACACCGTGCTTGAGATGTTGATGCTTGCGGCGCTTCCGTCAAATTGGATGCCGCTCTTATTCATATAGGTGAAGGAGGCGCAATTGGAGGTGAACGCGCCAGAAGAGATGAGCGCCCAGTAGGTGGAGCTTGAATCCAAACGGTCGATGAGTGTGTAAGCGGTGGAAAGCCCTTGCAGCACCAGGCCGGCGTTGGAAGCGACGTTCAACTGGGAATGGCCGCTGCGAAACGCGGAATCTCCCGGACCAAAGAGAAGTTGTTTTCGCACACCGGCATCATTCGAAGCGGCCAGGAGAGCAAAGTCGATCTTGTCGCCCGTGGCGGGCGTTCCTTCCGTCATAACCAAATTGAACTGCGCGCTGCCCGAAGGAAGATCGGTTCCACTGGGGCAGCTTCCGCCTGATGCGATCGTTCCCATGGAGCCGGTGACCGATCCTGTCACGCTCCAATCGGAGCCGTTGTATTCCAAGGTAACCAATTGGCTCACTGCGTTGCTGTCGTTGGTGGAACATACTTGGGCGGTGTGGCCGCTGCCGACCATCAACTTGGGCGCGGTGGCGGTGGAGGTGTAGAGCCGTTGGTTGGTGGCAAGAGTGATGGTGCTGCCGGAGAGCGTGTAGTCACCCCACAATTTCACGGTCCCCGTGGCCTGCTCCATATTGTAGGCCAAAAGATAATTGCCGGCTTGATTCACATCGAGCGTATTTCCGATGGCGGGATTTACCCGTACGTCTTTCAATACAATGGATTCAGAATCTGCGTCATTGCTGAAAAATATCTCATCGGTGGTGTTTTGAGCTGGAACATACGACGAGTTGTACCCAATTCCTCCCCCTACAAACACATTGGAGGTGGAGTTGTCGGGATTCACACCGTAGCTGGAATTTGAATAAATGAAATTTGAGATGAATATATTATTGGAGGCAATGAGAAATTGAATCCCCGCACCGGCATTGGAATACACTTGATTCGAGGTCAGCGTGTTGTTGGAAGCGATAACAAGAACGATTCCAGCTCCCTCAGTGGCATAGACCTGATTCGAGGTCAGTGTGTTGTAATTGCCATTGACATACATTCCAATTAGATAGCTCGAATAAAAATGGTTTGAAGCCAGCGTGTTGTTGGATCCGGTGAGATAGAGAGCGTAATTCTCATTCGAATACACACGGTTCGATGTCAACGTGTTATTGGCGCCATCACCAAAATATATCCCAATACCCCCATTAGCATACGCTTGGTTCGAGGTAAACGTGTTGTTGCTGCACGTGCCACCGGACTGAATCCCAGCATTCCCATTCGCATACGATTGGTTCGAGATCAGCGTGTCATTTACGGAAGTACCAAGATAAAGTCCGTCTGTTTGATGTTTGTACAGCAAATTGCCCTTGAGCGTGATGTTGTCGGCATTGTCCAAATAAATTCCATAGTATCCATTTCTAACGGTGGAGCTGGAGATGGATCCTCTCACCGAGGCTCCATCGAATTCTATTCCAACTTTGTTCGTCACGTTGGCTCCCAAATAGGCAAATTCAGTTAACGATAGGTTAAAACTGGAAGTGTACTGGGTCAAATTTCGAATATAGGCGGTGTTGGTGGTCGTTGAGGTCCCCACGCTTCGAACCAGAACGTTTCTCGTGAGGTTCGCGACCGCCACAGTCCAGGACCCGTAATGGACCCGGCCGAAGTTCGTGTTCACCCGAATTTGATTGCTGCCCGGCAACTGAGCAATTATTTTTTCCTCCACAGTCGTAACACCCCTCTCATTGTTACCGGGGCCAATCGTAATGGTGTCTCCAACGCTCCATCCCAAACTTGCGGGATCGACATCCAAGGTAAAAGTATCCTCTGACGTCAGCAGATCATCTGAGCTTAATACCGTCGACGCCGGGACTTTGTTCGCGCCGTAGGACAAAAAGTTTGCGCCGTTGTTGATGATCAAGCCGTATTGACCCGCCGTTGATCCGGAAGACAGGAAAAGCGCGGCGGTTACACCGCTCGGGATGGGCGCTCCGCTGGTTCCCATATCCAATGTTCCACCGGCGTTTATATTGAGATTGCCGCCGCTCATGGTCCAGGTGCTGTTGATGGTGGTATTGAATTTGAAGGTTCCGCTGTTGATATTCGCGGTGCTCTTCGTAACCAATGAACCCACCAATGTCACCGTCCCCGCGGTTTTGTTTATATTCATCAAGTAGAAACCGGTGTTGTTCGGGGTCAGAGTTTGGTTGATGCCGCCACTGAAAGTAGCCGTGGAGGTCGCGGCATCGAATGTTCCGCCGGTGATGGTGAAATCTCCCTTGAATGTCAGAGTAGAGGTCCCTAAATTTATTAAACCGGTTGACTGGGTGAAGTTGCTCGACACGGTGATGTCATAACTTTGGCTGTTGATGTTGCCGGTGTAACCCATCATCGTGAAGCTCGACACGGTGACCGTGGTGTTGATATTGCAGTTTCCGTTTGCCGTCCCGCTCCCGCCATCGAACACCACGGTGTGCGTAGACAATGGAACTCCCCCCGCAATAGGATCTCCACTGCCCGTCGACCAATTGTTCGCGTCATTCCAGTTTCCATCCGTACTCGCGATCCAATAGCGGAGGCCGCTATCAGGATCGGCTTGCGGTCCCCACGTCACTTTGTTATTCGGCTCGTAATCGAAATCTTCACCCCAGAAAGCTCCCCCGGCTGAGGGCAGGAAGTTCCAACTGAGGCCCGAATCTTCAGAGCCGCTGCCGTCATTATCCACGAACACGTTGTA
Organism: Elusimicrobiota bacterium; assembly: GCA_022072025.1. Classification (NCBI taxonomy): domain Bacteria; kingdom Pseudomonadati; phylum Elusimicrobiota; species Elusimicrobiota bacterium. The sequence goes on along the minus strand of JAJVIP010000014.1, from coordinate 110,000 downwards.
GGAATATCCGACAGTCCCGGTGCTCCAATCAAGCGCGAACGTCACATTGTTCAGCGTGGTGGTCGACACCAAATCCCGCGCAGTGATGAAGGTGTTGGTTGAGGCTCCCTGCGCGATAAAGTTGAACACCGTGGTAGAAATGCTGACACCCGCATTCCCGGAGAGTTGGAGACCATCCCTATTCGTGTAGGTGATGGAGGCGAATGCCGCCGTGAACGCGCCCGAACTCAACAGTTGGTAATACGTGGCGTTCGCTCCGGTGAAGGAGATGGTGGATACAACTGTGGGGTATCCCGGCGCCCCCGACAACACCAGCCCGGCGTTGGCCGCCACCGAAAGTTTTGATTGCCCTCCCCGGAACGACGTTGAACCAGGGCCGAAAAGCAATTGCTTTTGAAAACCTTGATCTTGTGAGGCCGCGTACAGCGCAAAAGCAAATGTATCTCCCACCACGGGTGTGCCTTGGGTCACCACCATATTCAACTGAGCATTGCTAGAAGGAAGGTCTGTGCCGCTCGGGCAACTGCCGCCTGTGGCGATGGTGCCCATGGCCCCGGATGACGACCCCGTTACCGTCCAGTTCGTCCCGTTATATTCAAGCGTGATCAATTGACTCACCGCGTAATCATCACTGGTGGAACAAACTTGTGCGGAATGGCCCGACCCGGATAACAAAAGGGGCGCCGTATGCGTGGAGGTGTATACCCGCGACCCATAAGTCAAATTCAACGTTGAGCCAGAGAGCGTATAATCGCCAAAAATTTTCACCGTTCCGGTGGAGTACGATTCGTTGTAAGACACCAAATTCGTTCCTTCAACACTGAACCCCGATTGCGCCAGCCCCGTTGTGGGGTTCAATCGCACTTTTTTCATGATCATAGACTCCGTCGCTGCGTCGGAGGCATAAGTAATTTCATCCCCGCCATTGGGGGCGGAAGCTCCGGTCATGTCATACCCGACAAAATCACCGTCCATATAAGCCGTTCCGGCATACATGAACACGGCTTGTCCGGAGTTGGAATAGATGTAATTGGAAATAGAGTAATGCGGCCCCAATCGCAAATAGACGCCTGTAACTCCACCATAAATTTCGTTGCCCACAAAAATAAAATCAACGGAATTAGAAGGGGAATAAATCCCAAATGGGTTTGAATTCAGATCATTGGCATAATGCACGTTGCCGGTTCCTTGGAAATGATAAATACCGTATCCATTAAATTTGAAACGGTTTGAAGTCAGATAATTGTAGGAAGCTTGTTCGCCGGCGAAACCATAATTTGAGTTTGAATAAAAATCATTATCGGATATTTTCAATTTCACGCCGCCGTAGTTGTATAGGCCATTCCCAAGGTTGGAGAAAAACGCGTTTGATGTGAATAGGTTGGAGTGGCACGTGTTGAACCATGCCCCATGAGTGGTATTGGAGAACACTTTGTTACCCGTAAACGTCGCGCCAAGGATACTGTTCCCATCCAAACCGTAGGATACATTGGCTGAAACAATATTCGAGATGAAATTGAGTCCATTCGTAGCAACTAAATATAAACCGTTTACACCATTTCGGTGAAAAATGTTTCCTTGAAGCGTGAGGTTATGGCTATTTGAATAAAATCCCATGTGTCCACTGTGGATGGTGGATGATGAAATGCTTCCTTTAACGGAAACTCCGTTGAACACCAAGCCAACTTTATAGGCAGCATTGGCGCCCAAATATGCAAGCTCGCCATAGGTCATACTGAAGGACGTTGTGGTTTGTGTCAGGTTTTGAATATACGCCGTGTTTGTGGTGGTGGAGGTTCCCACGCTTCGCACCACGGCGTTGCGCGTCAAATTGCCCACAGTTATGGTCCATGTGGCATGATGCGTGGTGGTAATGGCCGAATCCAATTCCACTTGGTTGCCGCCGGGGAACGATTGAATAACCCGGTCGATGGTGCTGGAAGGGCCAACGTCGGCAGCAGAATTTTTATGGGTCGCCGGTGAAATGAGAATGGAATCCCCTGCTTGCCAACCCGCCGCCACAGGATCAATGGCCAAGGTGATGCGGGTGGCTGTTCCCTCGGGGAGTGAGTTCACCGCGGTTGTAAACGGTACTTTCACCGCGCCGTGCATGGAAAAGTTCCCGCCGTTGGCAATCACCATTCCGTATTGGCCCGCAGAGGTGCCCGATGACAATTGGAGCACCGCCCGAACGTCGCTTTGGATCGGCGTTCCGCTGGTTCCCATGTCCAAGATACCGCTGGGATTCACATGCAAATTTCCACCCGACATCGTCCACGTGCTGTTCTGTGTGGGGCTGAACTTGAAGGTTCCGCTGTTGATATTCGCGGTGCTCTTCGTAACCAATGAACCCACCAATGTCACCGTCCCCGCGGTTTTATTCACATTCATCAAATAGAAACCGGTGTTGTTGGGGGTCAGAGTTTGGTTGATGCCGCCACTGAAAGTAGCCGTGGAGGTCGCGGCATCGAAGGTTCCGCCGGTGATGGTGAAATCTCCCTTCAATGTCAGAGTAGAGGTCCCTAAATTTATTAAACCGGTTGACTGCGTGAAGTTGCTCGACACGGTGATGTCATAACTTTGGCTGTTGACGTTGCCGGTGTAACCCATCATCGTGAAGCTCGACACGGTGACCGTGGTGTTGATATTGCAGTTTCCGTTTGCCGTCCCGCCGCCCCCGTCAAACACCACTGTGTGAGTTGCCAATGGAACTCCGCCTAAAATCGGCCCCCCCGACGATGTTGACCAGTTCGCAGCGGTACTCCAATTCCCGGCAGAAGAAGCAATCCAATAACGAACACCACTATCGGCCGCGGACCACAACACCTTATTATTGGGGTCGTAATCATAGGCCTCCCCCGCAAACGCTCCTTGCGCGGCGCTGAATGTCCAGCTTGTGCTCGTGTCATTGCCTTCCACAAACACGTTGTACGCGTTGTCCGCTCCCGTGGTGCTGTTCGACACATCAAAGGTCACGTTGGTGAGTGTGATGGTCGACACCAAATTGCGCAGCGTGACGTAAGTGTTGGTTCCGCTGTTCACTCCCAAACGGTCGAACACCGTGCTTGAGATATTAACGCTCGCTGAGCTTCCATCGAATTGGATTCCGCTCTTATTCATATATGTGAAGGAGGCGCAATTGGAGGTGAACGCGCCAGAAGAGATGAGCGCCCAGTAAGTGGAGCTCGAATCCAAACGGTCGATGAGTGTGTAAGCGGTGGAAAGCCCTTGCAGCACCAGTCCGGCGTTGGAAGCGACGTTCAACTGGGAATGGCCGCTGCGAAACGCGGAATCCCCTGGACCAAAGAGAAGTTGTTTGCGCACACCGGCATCATTCGAAGCGGCCAGAAGAGCAAAGTCGATCTTGTCGCCCGTGGCGGGCGTTCCTTCCGTCACAACCATATTGAACTGCGCGCTGCCCGATGGAAGATCGGTTCCACTGGGGCAACTTCCGCCTGATGCGATTGTTCCCATGGAGCCGGTGACCGAACCTGTCACACTCCAATCCGAGCCGTTGTATTCCAAGGTAACCAATTGGCTCACTGCGTTGCTGTCGTTGGTGGAACAGACTTGGGCGGTGTGGCCGCTGCCGACCATCAACTTGGGCGCGGTGGCGGTGGAGGTGTAGAGGCGTTGGTTGGTGGCAAGAGTGATGGTGCTGCCGGAGAGTGTGTAGTCGCCCCACAATTTCACGGTTCCCGTGGCCTGCTCCATGTTGTAGGCCAGAAGATAATTGCCGGCTTGATTCACATCCAGCGTATTTCCGATGGCAGAATTGACCCGCACATCCTTCAATATTATGGACTCGGAATCCGCATCATTGGTGAAAAAGATTTCATCGTTGGTATTCTGCGCCGCAACGTATGTAGTGTTGTACCCAATTCCTCCCCCGCTCAACACAAGGGAGGCCGAATTGTCGGCATAGATCCCGTAATTGGAGTTGGAATAGACGAAATTTGAAATCAGCGTGTTGTTGGAAGAAACGGCAAATTGGATTCCCGCATCGGTATTGGAATAGACTTGATTTGAAGCCAGGGTATTATTGGAAGCAACCAGAAAAACAATCCCAGCCCCAGCAGTGGCATAGGCCTGATTCGAGGTCAGTGTGTTGTAATTACCATTGAGATAAAGTCCGAATGTGCCATTCGAATACAGATGATTTGAGGTGAGTGTATTATTGGACCCCGTAAGAGAAATTCCATAGGTTGAATTCGAATACACCCGGTTCGACGTCAACGTACTGTTGGTGGTGCCACCAAAATAAATTCCATTACCCACATTTGAATACGCTTGGTTCAAGGTAAACATATTGTTGCTGCAAGTGCCGTTCACCAGAATTCCGGCATCTCCATTCGCATACACCTGGTTTGAGATCAATGTGTCGTTTACGGAAGTATCAAGAACAAGTGCATATGATTGATGTTTGTACACCAAATTGCCCTTGAGCGTGATGTTGTCGGCATTGTCCAAATAAATTCCATTGTATCCATTTCTAACGGTAGAGCTGGAGATGGATCCTCTCACCGAGGCTCCATCGAATTCTATTCCAACTTTGTTGGTCACGTTGGCTCCCAGATAGGCAAATTCAGTTAACGACAGGTTAAAACTGGAAGTGTACTGGGTCAAATTTCGAATATAGGCGGTGTTGGTGGTCGTTGAGGTCCCCACGCTTCTTACCAGAACGTTTCTTGTGAGGTTCGCGACCGCCACCGTCCAGGACCCGTAATGGACCTGGCCGAAGTTTGTGTTCACTCGAATTTGATTGCTGCCCGGCAACTGAGCAATGATTTTTTCCTCCACAGTCGTAACACCCCTTTCATTGTTGCCGGGGCCGATCGTAATGGTGTCTCCTACGCTCCATCCCAAGCTTGCGGGATCGACATCCAAGGTAAAAGTATCTTCTGACGTCAGCAGATCATCTGAGCTTAATACCGTCGACGCCGGGACTTTGTTCGCGCCGTAGGACAAAAAGTTTGCGCCGTTGTTGATGATCAAGCCGTATTGACCCGCCGTTGATCCGGAAGACAGGAAAAGCGCGGCGGTTACACCGCTCGGGATGGGCGCTCCGCTGGTTCCCATATCCAATGTTCCACCGGCGTTTATATTGAGATTGCCGCCGCTCATGGTCCAGGTGCTGTTGATGGTGGTATTGAATTTGAAGGTTCCGCTGTTGATATTCGCGGTGCTCTTCGTAACCAATGAACCCACCAATGTCACCGTCCCCGCGGTTTTGTTTATATTCATCAAGTAGAAACCGGTGTTGTTCGGGGTCAGAGTTTGGTTGATGCCGCCACTGAAAGTAGCCGTGGAGGTCGCGGCATCGAATGTTCCGCCGGTGATGGTGAAATCTCCCTTGAATGTCAGAGTAGAGGTCCCTAAATTTATTAAACCGGTTGACTGGGTGAAGTTGCTCGACACGGTGATGTCATAACTTTGGCTGTTGATGTTACCGGTGTAACCCATCATCGTGAAGCTCGACACGGTGACCGTGGTGTCAATGTTGCAGTTCCCATTTTTCGTCCCGCCGCCCCCATCAAACACCACCGTGTGAGTGGTCGTCGGCACGCCGCCAGAAGCAGGACCATTGGAGGAAGTTGACCAATTGGCGGCGCTGTTCCAGTTGCCCGCGCTCGATGCGATCCAGTAGCGTAGTCCGGAATCGGGAAGAGAAAAATTCCAATTGGTGTTGTTGCCCAAGTCAGTCGATGTTCCATCATTGGCAACCATTTGCAGCCCTCCGTTCGGGCTGGCGTTGGAATCGCGGACACGCAAGTTGGTGAGGGTTTGCGATGAGCCGGTATAACTGAAATACCAGGTCGCGTTGGATGTGGTTGATCTCAAGTCAATGTTCCGGAACTCAACCATTCGCGTCGCATAATTCGTCGTCCCAGCCACAAAGTACAACGTGCTCCCGCTTGTCACAGCGCGCAATCCATAGAAAGTTGTTCCGCCGGCAAGATACTGCGCGGTGGAACCACTGAAGGTTACGGTGCTGTTTGTCGTGGTCACGATTCCATTGCTCCGAGTCCAGTTGCCCGATAAGTTCAATGCGTTCGACACCGTCAACGTCCCGGGGCTGTTTACCGTGATGTTGTGGAACGAATCGTTGGCATCGACGGATCCCGTGCCGGCGAATGTCACCGTGCTGGTTCGTTTGGTGAACACGCCTGCGCCCGTGTCACTCCAACCTGCAGTTGTGATGTTGTAGGTGCTCGCCGAGACGTCCAGTGTGCCCGCGGTGAGCGTGATGGTTCCACTGGAGAGAAGCGCGTCATTCAGTGACCAGGTGGCTCCACTGCCGTTCAAGGTTAAATTATTGAACGGTTCTCCACCGGAGAGCAGGTTCTGTGTGCCGGAAGTCCCATCCAATACCACTGTTCCGCTGTGCACGAACTTTCCGCCGTTGTTGTACCAGCTGGACGACACGTTGACCTGGTTCGAACCCGCATCCAGCTTTCCGGAATTTAAGGTCAGGCCGCCATTCACATCCAAGCTGCCGGAAACGGTCTGCGTCGACTTCCAGGTCGCTGGCTGATTGCCACCCGCCAACGCAAGTATTTCGCTGGGCGCTAGTGCCCGGCTGTAGATGCGAATGTCATCCAGTTGACCGTCTAAGTTACTACAAGCGAAACCTTCGCAGTCGCCGAACCACAAGGAATTGGCCGTGGACGGCCCCAGAGAAGGCACGCTCCCGTCAAAGTTTAAAGTTTGTTGCGCACCGTTAAAAAAGAACTTCAGCTTGAGAGCATCGGTCGCCTGTGACCCATCGAAGACCATGGTCCAGAGGTTCCACACGCCAGTGCCTACAATATTTGATGTGGTGTTCGCCCGGGTACCGGACCCTCCTTGATAAAGTATGAGCAGCACATCGTTCCATCCACCACGAAATTGATCGCTGACTTGCATCACGATTCCATCGGTCTGATTGAGGGCTTTTCCAACGATGTTGTCGCTGTCTTCAAGCGTGTCGTGTTTGACCCAGGCTGAAATCGTGAATTGGCTCAAATTATCGATGGAATTGGCGTCTCCCGCATCTACGTAATCATTGGAACCATCGAAATCCAATGCACTGGTATTTGCATAGCGAGTGACGGTTGATCCTCTGACCCAATCCGAATTGGCATCCATGCTTTGCAATGTCCCGTGATGTCCATAACCCGACGAATCCACCGCGGTGGCGCTGCCGGTACTGTCGTCCAGTTTCCAATATCCCACCAAGCCATCGTTAATAATTAAGTCTTTGAAAGTCGGGTTTCCCGCCACATTCAGCGTGTAATTTCGTGTGCCTGTTAACATTACACGCCCGTTGTTGTGGTTGAACGTCCCTCCGCTGAAAGTGGCGGCGCTGGAAATTTTGAGCAGGTTGGATGTCGAGGTCAAATTTCCGCCAGACAGAGTGAAATTGCCATTCATGTTCACCGGTGAGGTTCCAAACGTCACTATTCCGGTGTTTTGGGTGAAAGAGGTCCACACCGTGACAGTCGAACCCTTCGAGTCAAACGTTCCTGTGTAGCCGTTGATGGTGAGGGTCGCCACCGCAATCGACGTATTCACATTGCAATCACCGTTATAACTTCCGCCGCCTCCATCAAACACCACCGTGTGCGTGGCGAGCGGCACGCCGCCATAGACAGGCCCGCCGCTGGCGCTGGACCAATTATTCGCGTCGCTCCAACTTCCCGCACTTGAGCCAATCCAATACCGGACTCCTGTATCAGGCACACTGAAATTCCAATTTCTGTTGTTCCCCAAATTGGTTGATGTGCCGTCCCAGGCATTCATGGAAGTACCCCCGTTGGGATTGGCGTTGGAATCTCGAACCCGGAGCCCCCTCAAGGTCTGCGAAGATCCCGTGTAACTAAAATACCATGTGGTCCCCGAAGCGCCCACCGGTAGAACTGAAATATTTCTCCACTCAACCATACGAGTGACATATTGAGTTGTACCGCCGGTGAAGTACAAAGTGCTTCCGGCGGTTATTGAGCGTAAACCGTAAAAGGTGGTTGAACCGGAGAGCGTGTTGCCGCCGCTGAACACCACGGTGCTTTGATTGGCTAAAAAAATCGCGGTGTTTGACCAGTTCCCGCTTGTTGTTACCTGCCTGCCACTGCCATCCAATGTCCCGGCCGTGATGGTGATATTTCCCGTGACCGACAAAGCGTCAGTCAAATTCAAAGCGCCCCCGGATTTATTTACCGTCAGGTGTTTGAACGATCCGCCTCCAGAGGTGAGGCTTTGAGCTCCCGAACCGTTGAAGGTAACAGTGCTTGATCCCGAAACAAAGGTGCCGGAATTCACCCAATTTCCGGTCAAACTGATCGTGGCATACGAAACATCGAATCGCCCGAGGTTTTTAATATTCACAGCCGTTACACTGGGCGCCGCACCGCCCAAACCCGCAGGAGTAAAAGTAGAAGAGGCGCTAATATATAGCGTGGTACCGGCCCCTAAAGTTGTGCCGCTCGTGGTGGAAGTGTAAATAGAAGCGATATCTGAGTCCCCGCTGTTGTCGCCAATGCTCAAATCGGCATCCGTGATAATTTCCCCGGTGTAACTTTTAAGAATCAGGTTGTTTTGATAGAGGTCCACACCCGAAACATTGCCGGAAGACGGGTGTATCAACGTGACCGCCTTGGCTGACATGCCGTCCAAATAAAAGGTCAACGTATCGGAGGGATCGGCGTAGATGGTCATGGTGTATTGCCCCGACGCATTTGTGACGGCGGTGGTGGTTGCTTCTCCGCCGTTCTTTGAAAGCGCCACGGTTTGGCTCGACAAAGGGTTGAATCCATCATCGGAATACACCGTTCCCAACACCGTCAATGACATTCCAAACCCGTAAATCATCACGCGAGAGTTGGAGTGATCGGCCACATACAACCTGCCGGCCTTGACGTCATACGCAATCCCATACGGATTTCCAAGGCGCGATTGCGTAGTGCCGCCCAACCACGTCGTAAAATTTTCCTGCCCTAATACGTTGACTGCATTTTCCCCATCGCTGATGGAATTTACATCAAAGACCATGACGCGGTTGTTGTTCGTGTCTCCCACAAACAATTGTCCTCCGACCGCATCGTAAGAGAGACCTTGCGGATAATACAGACGAGATTGTGTGGTGCTGTTGGTTTGAGAGGTGAAATCCGCCTGCCCCAAGACGTAATCGGCGTTTTGCCCATCCGTAATAGAACCCACCGAATGAACCAACACGCGGTCTGGGTTAGAATCGGAAACAAACAAACGGTCACCGGTAGCATCATAGGCCAGTCCGGTTGGGTAATAGAAGCCCGATTGCGTAATCGACAAGTCGCCGGTTGTAAAATCCGACTGTCCCAAAACGTTCACCGCATTCTCGCCGTCGGATATTGACGTGACGTCGTATACCAAGACACGGTTGTTGGTGCTGTCCGACACATACAACCGCCCATAATCATTATCAAAGAGGACGCCTTCGGGGTCTCCCATCAGCGATTGCGTGGTGCTTTGCGTGACCGAGGTAAAATCGGGTTGCCCCAATACATTGACGGCATTCTCACCGTCCGTTATGGCGCTGACATTAAATACCAACACACGATGGTAGGTGGAATCGCACACGAACAAACGAGACCCACTGGGGTCATAAGCCAATCTGCGCGGAGAGGTCAAATAGGCTTGCCCACCATAAAGATTCGACGTATTGAAATCAGGCTGACCAAGAACATTGTCCGCCACATAATCTTCCAGCTTGTTTTCAGCGTTTAAATTAAACACAAGAACTCTGCGGTTTCCCTCATCGGCTACGAACAGACGGTGGGTGGTTGTGTCGATCGCAAGATCATACGGGGAATTGAATCCGGTCTTATTGGGGCCGTCATTCCGGTAACCTTTGGTGTAAACGGGTTGAAGTGAAGAGGCATCGTTGTTTGTTTGACCGAGAAGAGACACGGCATTTTCTCCATTCGATATCGAATTCACATCAAATATCAACAAGCGATTCGCATTATAATCTGGGAGGTATAAAAACCCCCCTGCGGCACCATATCCAAGACCGAAAGGATAATAAAATTTAGATTGGGTGGTTCCCGGGGTCGAAGATGTGAAATCGGTTTGCCCCAAGACGTTGACAGCATCTTCTCCGTCAGCAATAGATGAAACATCAAAAACCAAAATTCGATAATTGTAAACGTCACTCACAAAAAGACGTTGACCCTGAGAATCATAAGCCAATCCTGCCGCTTGAGCAAATTGAGATTGCGTTGTCGCAGCATCAAGGGATGTGAAGTTGGGCTGCCCCAAAACATTCACTGCGTTTTCACCATCGTCAATCCAGCCTATGTCAAAAACCATCACGCGGCTGTTATCACCCTCTGAAACAAATAAACGATTTGACGCCTCATCGATAACAACGAAATTAGGGTTGTCAAACCGAGACTGAGTCGTTTGTCCTGCGCTAGAAGTATAATCCGCCTGGCCCAAAACGTTGACTGCCGGTTCACCGTCAGTAATAGAGCCAACGTCAAACACCAACACCCGATTATTTGCTTCATCCGCTACGAATAACCGCTTATTAACACCCTCATAGGACATGCCCTGAGGCTCTCTTAGTCTGGATTGTGTGGTACCATAGCCTCCAGAAGTAAAATCCGATTGCCCGAGAACGTTAACGGCGCTTTCACCGTTGGATATGGAAGCCACATTAAACACCAGTATCCGATGTGAACCGGAATCCGAAACAAACAAACGTTGACCGCCTGCATCATAGGCGATACCTCCGGACGTATCAAAATTGGACGCGGTACTACCAGAAGTCCCCCTTGAAAAAAAATCCGCTGTGCCTAAAACGGCGTCCGCCACCCTATCTTTCAGAGAATTGTCAGAGTTCAGATCAAAAATCAAAATACGATCGTGGTCTGTATCGCATACGAAAAGGCGATGGGTCACCGTGTCGATGGCGACATCGAAAACATTATAAAATCCGGTTTTATTGGGCCCGTCGTTACTGCCTGATTTTGAGTAGACCGGCTCAAAAAATGTCCAGTCTCCAATCGCATTTGCTTGCCCCGCCAGATTTCCGCCGTTCATTCCGTTCATAATCCCGCCCACTTGTCCGGAACTAATAAAGGTCCAGTTGGTGTTGCTGCCGGCGTCCCAGGAATTTTCCGCATTGATGGTCGAACCCACCGCGCTGGAACAACACACATCCACGTAACTAATATTGCGCAAGCCAGTCGATCTAATCCGCCATGGCGGGGATCCAGCTAACAAACGCATGACCAAAAGATTTCCGGGGATTCCCGTTATTGTTAAATTCCCCATGATCGACTGAGTTGTTCCCTCCTCAAAAAAGATATCTGGATCAGATGCGCCCACGTATCCAGTGTCAATGAGCCGCAGGTTATAAAACGTGGTGGAACCGGTGATTGTTGAAACAGTGACGAGATTAAACGTTACCGTAGAAGATGCGGCGGTGAAAGTTGAACCGCTGAAGGCCCCCCATTGCCCTTGCAAAGTGATTTGCTCGGTGTTTGAGCATGTGAGATTCCCGCGAATATAAACGTCCGAGGACACGGTGAGGTTGAAGTTGTTAAGCGTGAGCAAACCGCCGGCAGAAATCGTCAGACTTGAAATGCTGACATGGGTGTTCAAAATGGGATCGGTGGCGACGTCCGGAACGATGACGTCGTGAGTTGAGGTGGGCACCTTATTGGGACTCCAGTTGCTTGCGTTTGACCAGGCGCTGCTAGCCGTTCCAGTCCATGTCACGATATCAGCCGATGCGAGGGATACAAATGAAGCGAACAAGAATAGGGAGGAAAAGAATTTGATGGCGGGATGCGAAAATCGGGGGAGGGATTTGGCGGCCGGTTCCATATAGATGATTATAAGGACGGCCGGCAAGAATTCAAGGAAAAGCTAAATTTTACTTTAGGTTTGGAAACACATCAGAACAGGCTGATTTTTCAACGCGAATTTTTGAAGTTGTGTGACAAAGTTGTGAATAATTTTTCAAAACCCACTACCGCGTAAAATCAATGCGTTTTTCGAGCCTCGGCCTGCTCTTAATTGCAATATTTCTTTAAATGCTTTAGGAATCCTTTGATATTGGTAATCAGGATATTTGGAGACTGTATGGACCTTTCGGAACGAGAAATGAAGACACAATAATGAGCGTTTATTTTTGCGCCCATGTTCTTGAGTTTTTCGACGTCTCTTGGATCGGGACTGCTGGTCGAGGGCACCCCTTCGGGCTGCCACTTTTCCGGGGCTTCGGCCGCAGTCAAATTAGAAACAAATTTCTAATTTGTCAGTTGACCGTCCATGCCGGCAGGTTGGGCAAATGGAGTGTCCCCAGAGTAAATTTTTCAAGTTGTGAATCAGGGTGACTTTCTTTCAAGCGCGTCAAGCCGATTGAGAACATGCCATAAATTCTCCCGCATTTCACTCAAGATGGGGGCCACAACCTTCATATCGCGAATATCATGACTGTTTTTGATGATTTCCAAAGCCAACCGGCGAAACCGCCCGTCAAGATCCTGATAGGTTAATCCGATTTCTTTGTTGAAGTGGGACAGTGTTACAGTGTTCATTGGTGAATTCTCCTTTTTGGAGGGAAGGGGCGCATCGATCAAAAAATGGAAAGAGGTTGTCAAATTTCGCGTGCTGAGGGGGCCCTCTTCCAACTGCGGCCTTCGGACCAATGGGAATTATTGCATCCGCCGTCTGTAAAACTCGGACTTTGACGCATTGCCCGCTTTTTCCCACACGCCGGCGATGTATTGATAATTGATGTTCGGGTATGATCGCCCCGCTTTTTTTACCATGTGATCGAACAATTCTCCCGCTTGCCGCCAATCGCCCAATTTCACTTTGAGAGCCGCATGTTGCGCCCAAACCCGGGGCAAATGCGGCTTTTGCATTTCCAAATCCAGATAGATTTTTTCAGCCTCTCCATATTGTTCCAGGCGGACGTGCAGCGCCCCTTTCACCAATAGAGTTTTTGAATGCTCCGGGCTGTCTGACAGAACTTGATTGATTTCCTCTCTCAGTCGACTCGCTTCCGCTTCAGAAAAACTCGCAACCCAAGCGGGGTCTTCTAATTTTTCCGGTGTGAGGATCTTAAGTTCCTTTTTGGATATCAAATTTTGGTTGAGGGATTGCCGTTTTACATACACCGCGCATTGATCATCCAAAAACACCAGCGCCCAGCCGGGATGTTTTCCAAGCACCATGACACCGGGGAAATTCGTGCGGTCGTCGGAGCCGTTGTAATAAATGACCGCGTAGCTCAGCCCAAAGGCGCGTTCGAGTTTTTCCCAAGCGCCGGCGTCAAAAGAGGCGCGAAAGGTTTCCATCACCAACTCCGGGCCGTAATCCCAATTCCGCCCATCAATGAAAATTTTACGATCGGGATGTCCACGGTACATGAGATAACCGCCCAAAGCGTCAGAATTGAACATCGTTCCGCGAATATTTTCCCGTTCGATAAAATCGTAAGCATTACGCGCCGGAACGTTGGCTCCCCAACCCCGAAGACCGTCGCGAAGCGCATAATCCGCATAGGATCGCTTGGCGTGAAAGAAAAGCAAAAGCCCGATGGCGAGGGTGACGGCGCTTGCCGCACCAGGCTTCGACGTGATTTTTTCGATTCCGCGACGCCACCAGGGGCTGTGCTTTAAAAGAAGCGCGACCGATCCGACCACCGCCCAATCAAAAAACATCTCATGACGCAGCGCGCGCGTGGATAAAAATCCCGTGATGGCCAAGACACCGGCGCAAAAAATCCTTCGCGACCGTGAGATCGCAAAAGAGGCCAAGGCCAACACCCACAGGGGGCCCAAATTCCTGATATAGATCGAAAATTCACGAGGCCGCCACTCGCCGATCAAGGTGTAGGCCGCGTCGCGGTTGAGGCGAAACACATAGCTGAATGACCACCAGCCGTCCGGCGAAACAAAGAGCGCTCCGAATAAAACCGCATTCAACAGAAATGTCCAGCGCATGTGGGGACTGCGAGAAATAATTTCTTCAATGAGTAGCGGCCCCGTGACAAAAAACGCCGCGAGCGCAACCGCACCGTGCAGATTGACCCACAGAACTTGAATCAGCGTCGCCATGGCGATGAGAATATGGCGCGTTCGTGGAGAGATCCCTTCTTCCCCCCACTTGGCTGACAAAAGAAAAAACCCGGCAAAAAAGGCGTAGCTGAACATCTGCGGCCGTTCCACCAACCCGGGTCGGGCCGCCACCGCAGCCAGAATCGCGACGAACACATTGGGCCAAACTCTTTTCGGATCAACCGACAAAAGCAACACCAGCGTCGCTCCAAATAGCATCAACCGCATCCAAATCACTCCCGCATCTCCTCCGGCCCGGTGAATCACGTAAACGATTACTTGAAATAGCCATTCAAAGCGGGCTCCGTAAGGCTGGCCTTCGATGGTGTGCGCGAACGGCTCGAAATCGATGAGCGAACGCGTTTGCGCCATGAGCTCACCGGCTTTGATGTGCCACCACAAATCGACATCGGAAAGTTTGTAGACGCCGTAAAACCAAACAAAGGCCGCCAATCCAAGCCACGACGCGATGCCCAGCCATCTGAGAAAATCGGTATTGGGAGCCGCGTTTTTCACGGCCGATGTCCCTTTGCGGCGGCGATGGCCGAGAGCAAATCCGCCGAATTTCGTCCCAGTTCTTGCGCCTTTTGAGCGTGGTTTAACGCGCGATCCAATTCGTTTTTGCGAAGCAGGCAGAGCGCTTTGTTGTAATGAGCATCGGCATAATCAGGATTAGATTTTAATGCCCGCTCATAGAATTCCAACGCCTTTTCCACATTTCCTTCTTGGAGATAAGCACTGCCCAGATTGTTATTGGCCTCAGGATAACTGGGATTGATTTTGAGAGCCTCTAGAAAAGAGGTTTTGGCTTCCTCCATTTTTCCCGCCTCAGCCAGGGCAATTCCTTTTTGGTTGTGTTCCCGCGATAATTTTGGGAGCTCCGACATCAAATCACCCAGCAATTTTTTCTCATGAGCTTTATCCTGTTTCGAATTTGGTTGAAGTCTTTGCGTATCTAAAAACTTTTTTGCTTCATCTCCGCTCAACACCTCAACAGGGACCGCGTCCATTGGAAACCTTGGGGACGTTGATTCAACAGGGGACATCGATGATTCAGTCGGATCTCCTGAACGCCTGGGTCCCTGGTGAGGGAGAGGAATGGAACCGCCGACCGGTGAATCGAGACTGCTTAGGTTGCCCCACTGGTCGGCCAAAACCGCTTTGCGGTGATAATATCGGGCCTCTTTGGCCAACCCGGCTTTTGAAAACACCCCCGCGATAATGTCGTAGCGAATGCTGGGATAATCAGGCCCCGCTTTTTTAACCATGGTGTCGTAAGCCAACGCCGCTTCTCTCCAACGCTCCAAGGACAAGTACGCCGCCGCTAATGTGGAATGGGATTCCGGTCGATGGGGCCTCAGACGGACTGATTTTTCGGCCCAATACAGGGCCTCTTCTTTGTTTCCTTTGGACAACAAAACACTCGAAAGCGCATTGTGAAGTTTCATGGAATCCGGAGCCTCTCGAAGAGCGCGTCTCAACTCGGACTCGATTTCAGGGCCCTTTCGATCAAATCCTTTTGGAACAATTCCTGATTCCAAATAAAAGGGCGATATTACGTGAAAAGCCCGTTTCTCAATAACGGGACGGTTCTCAAGTGTGTCTTTTAAATAAACAACACACCAATCATCCAAATACACCAAAACCCAATTCGGATTTTGGGACAAGTGGCCCACATACGGGATCCCTTGTTTTTCTTTGATGACATCGTAATCCATGATGGCATAAGTGAATTGATAACGACCCTCAATCTCATCCCACCGCTGTGGATCATATCCAGCCTTGTAAGCGGCCATCATGTAATCGAATCCATAATCCACATTACGCCCATCAATAAAAACTTGACGGCGGGGGTGTCCGCGGAAAAGCAGATAACCCCCAATGCCGTAGGTATTGAACATATGCCCTGAAATTTTTTCACGCTCCACAAAATCATACGCGCCGCGCGCCAAGTCAAAGACACCCCAACCTTGGAGGCTGTCACGCCGACAAAAATTCGCGTACTGAACCCGCGCCTGAAATAAAAGGAGGAGAAACAACAACCCCGCGCTGCCTGCGGTCAAAAGCGGCCGTATGGCCAAAAACCGTTCCGCTCGATCGGCCAGAAAACTGTTCCCCAGCCCGTAAACGGCAACCCCAGCCGACCCAAACGCGAACAACATTTCGTGCCGCACAGCCTGTAAAGACATGAACCCCAACGTGAGATAAACTCCACTTAGGAAAATTTTATTTCTCCGCGAAACCAGGACCCCGCATAACCCTGCCAACGCCACCGGCCCCATGCGTTTCAGATAAATGGCCCGCTCAGTGGGTTGCCATTCGCCGATGAAAGCGATGGTTTTGTCGGTCAAAAGTTGATTCAAATATTTGAAACTAGAGAGGAAATTTGGCGAAATGAGCATCGCCATCATGAGCCCGACCGTTCCCCCCACCAACCATTTGAATTCTGATTTTTGAATTATGTGAGGCCAGATCCGACCAGATCGTTTGGCGTCCAACAACAAACCCACCATTTGGTCGATGCAAAGCCATCCCCACATCATCAACCCCACCACACAGGCAGCTCCGTGAAAATTCGTCCAAAAAATCTGCAACACAATGAGAGAGGCCAGGGCGGACCTTTGATCGAGGTATCGGGTAAGAAAGAAAAAAAACCAACAGAGGATCGCAAAAGTGAACAGCTGTGGACGATCCATAAAGCCAGGTTGAGCGGCCAATACAGCTGTGAAAGCAACGAGAGAAGCCCACCAGACACTTCGTGGGCTCAACGCCAAAAGCCCCAACACACACAAAAAGACCATAAAGATTCGGAAAAGGATGACGCCTTGAATCCCCCCTGTGTGGTGAACCAGGTACAACACCACTTGCGCCAGCCATTCATAGGTGGCCAAATAGGGTTTCCCTACCCGGGCATAGGAAAAAGGTTCTGTTTGGATCAGATTTTGCGTGCTCACCATAATTTCACCGGCTTTCACATGCCACCAAAAATCACGGTCCATCACCTTGAACAAGGCGAGGCGCACTGTTCCCACCATCAACAAAGAGAACAATAAAAAGGAAAGAGTCCAACGCCAGACGGCGGGTAATTTAATTGAAACCCCAAGGTTGATCATTTTCGGTTCGCATTGTATCACCGATTTATTTCATCAAGCCAAGGCGGATCAATCAATGATATCTTTCAACCATGAAACTGAAATTTGAGGCGGGGAGTCTGTTGGCTTTTGGAGTTCCCTTTGCTACTTATTTTTATACCCACTCCCGGACAATCATCAGTTGCGGAGATTCCGCCGAGTTGACCACCGCAGCCGCCTCGCTCGGGGTGGCCCATGCTCCTGGATATCCGTTTTTGACTTTGTTGGGACGGGTTTTTGATTCGATGACACCGGGTTCTTCCGCGAGCGGAGTGGGTCTCTCCATTGCTTTCGCGGGAAGCCTGGCGACTTTTTTTCTCTATCAGCTATTGGTTCATTGGAGCGGAGAAAAAGTCCTTTCTCTTTTGGGCGCATGGACATTGGCTTTTTCCTATCACTTTTGGCTCTACAGCCTGGTTCCCGAACATTCGGCTCTGACGGCGGCGCTTCTGTTTCTCCAATGGTATAGCCTGATTCAATGGCACGAAAAGAGTGCCGCAGAAAGTGGCCACTGGTTGATGGTTTTCGCATTGTCACTTGGGTTTGGGTTTTCCCATCATCATTCGGTCGTCTTCTTCCTGCCGGCATACTCTTTCATTCTTTATGCCCGTGTCCGTGGAATATCGGGGTTAAAAAAATGGGCTCTAAAAGTAGGACCTCTATTTATTTTCTTTTTCTTGTTGGGTTTTTCGCTGAATCTCACCCTTCCCATTCGAGCGTATCAAGCGCCGTTTCTTAACAGCGGCAACATTTTAAACTGGGAACGCTTTATCGCGCACCTCACTCGGCGGGATTATGGAACCGTCATGCTCACACCTCAATACAGTGAGCTAACGGCCAACGGCGCATTGATAATTCTTGGCTATTATTTCTCTTCCTTGCTCAAGAGTTTCACTCCGCTTGGCGTTTTAATGGGATTGAGCGGCTTGTTTTATCTTTCTAAATCGAAACCCTTCTTTACGGTCACTTTCTTGACGTCTTTTATCTTAAGTGGACCCCTCTTTTTTCTTATGGCCCGCATGACACCTGATTCCGTGGCCATTCGCGCCATTTTAGAACGGTTTTTAATTCCTTCCTTTTGTGTTGTTGCTTTCTTCATCGGCTGGGGCGTCTTGTCCTTGGGTCAACGAATGAACCAACGAACGAAAGGGAGCGGATTCCTTTTCATATTGTTGCCTGTTTGGCTTTGGGGCTCCAATCTTCAGAAACTCAACCTCAGAGAGTTTGATTTGTGTGAAACCTATGGGATGGACTTAATGTCCTCCCTAGAGCCAAATGCGTTGGTGTTGGTGGATGGAGATAATTCACTTTTCACCTTGTGGTATCTTCAACAAGTTGAAAGGCGACGCCCCGATTTGTGGCTGGTGAACTTTAACATCAACGCGGCCTACAAAGAGCATCTGAAAATCATTTTCCCGGATTTAAATTTACCACCTACGTTATTGCGGGATAATTTGGTTCGCCATCTAATAAAAATATATCTGGGCCATATTCCCATCTACCTGGTAGGAGTCCCGGGGAATCGCTTACATAAGGTGGGCGTGATGGGAAACCCCTATCACGTCGAACCCTCAGGGTTGGCTTTGCGAGTGGTGAAAGAACCTCTTTCAAATTCGATGGGTGAATCTCTATGGATTAACTTTAGGCTTCAATCCCGGCCACATAAGGGGTATATGAGGAATCAATTTTCTGAGGAAGTAATCTATCTCTATGCATTGGCTCGTTTTAATGAATCCGTTCTATATTTTAAATCTGGTCGGAGAGCAGCGGGTCAGCACAGCTTGAAAAAATGCTTGGAGCTAGATCCTCATTTTGAGCCGGCACTTCGTTTAAATATGCAATCCTAACCGGGATCGATGTCAACGCGTAAACGGGAGGATTTGGAAGTCAAATAGGTCCGAAGATCGTGTCTAAAGGCATCGAACACTTGAAAAGGAACTTTTAGGATGGCGTGAAAAGAAATCGCTCCTTTTCTTTTTCGAACCGACAATGTCGGACCCAAAATTCCAATCGGCTCCTCGACCACAAGATCCATCAACCACTTTTGAAAATGCCCCATATCATCCTCCGCTTTTTTTAAATCGGGGGCCGTGGTCTCCACTTTGATGAGGTGGGTGAACGGAGGATAAAAAAGATCTTGCCTGAATTTGAGTTCCTGTTCCGCGAATCTCTGATAATCCAGATGAGCGGCGCAAACGAGCGCCGCATGGTCAGGGTGACGCGTTTGAATCAAGACCTCGCCTGCCACCACATCCCGCCCGGCGCGGCCAGCCACTTGCATCAGCAATTGAAACGTGTGTTCGGCGGCGCGGAAATCAGGAACATGCAGAGAAGTATCGGCGTTCACCACCCCCACCAAAGTGACTTTCGGGAAATGAAAACCTTGGGCCACCAATTGGGTTCCAACCAAAACGTCCAGGTCTCCGTTTTGAAAATCCAATAGAATTTTTTCCTGTTCCCCTTTTTTTTTGACGCTGTCACGGTCCCAACGGGCCACGCGGGCCCAAGGAAACTTTTCTTTGATTTCTTCGGTCACACGTTCCGTTCCCGTTCCGCGCGGAGAAAGTTTCTTGTGCCCGCAGGAGGGACAAGCGGTGGGGACAGCGCTCGATTTTTGGCAGTAATGACACACCAAATGAGACCTCCCCGCCAACGGCTCTTTCGCCGATCTTTCCTTTAATGGGACCGGGAACTTATGGATGACTTGGGTCACCCCGCAGTCCGGGCAACGGGCCACCCAATCGCACGAAGGACAACGCAGCGACCGGTGGAACCCCCGGCGATTGATGAACAAAATGGCTTGCTCTTTTTTGGCGAGACGAGCGCCGATGGCTTTTTCAAGAGAAGGCGATAATATGCCTCTCACTTTTTCAGACTTCATGTCGATCACGCGCACAAGAGGGGCCGACGCTTGAACCGCTCGTTCGTTCATCTCAACGAGTTCAACACGTCCGGTCTTGCTTGCAAACAGAATTTCGAGACTGGGGGTCGCGCTTCCAAAAATCGCCACCGACTTTTCAAGACGGGCCCGTTCCAAAACCACGTCCCGCACGTGAAAACGGGGTTTGTGATCCTCCTTCCAAGCCGAGTCATGTTCTTCATCCACAATAAGCAGGCCCAGATTTCGCATCGGGAGTAACACCGCTGAGCGGGCCCCCACCACAAGCGAAATATCGCCGCGTCTGATTTTTTCCCAATCTTCCGCGCGTTCTTTGAGAGACCGTCCGCTGTGCCACACGCAAACATGGCTTGTACCGAAGCGGTGTTTAAGCGTGTCAGCCAATTGCGCCACCAACCCAATTTCGGGGGCCAGATAGAGAGCGGTTTTCCCTTGGGCCAAAACGTCCCGTATGGCGGAAATGTAGACCTCCGTTTTTCCCGCTGCCGACACCCCCCTCAATAAAAAATGACGGGAAGTTTCTGCTTGCGGTTCATAAATGGCCCGATGAATTTTTTGGACGGCCGCGTCTTGTTCGGTCGTTAATGAAAATTGAGATTCACGAAACGAAACCTGTTCAAACTCATCGTGGGTGAGATTGGCCCCCCCCTCATATTCCATATTTTTTTTGGTGGGGGGAGGCGGCAAGAGGACGTTAAGCGCCTCGCCATGCGAACACATATAACGGTCAGCCATCCAAGCGCCGAGCGCCAACATGGAGGGGTCCAAAATGGGGTCCAGGTCGAGACATTGAAGAATTTTCTTGAGGCGTTCGATCGGCGTGTCCGTCTTTTCTTTAACACCCACCACCATCCCCGTCATTGAGCGTGGCCCAAACGGCACCCGAACTCGGCACCCCACGAGTGAAACCGATGGCCCCTGGGCTTCATCCGGCAATAGATAATCGAAATTCTTTAAAACAGGAAGCGGAAGAGCCACCTCTAGAATCATGTTAGGAGGCTGCGCAACAGTTTCATGTCCTCCCAGACCCATTTCTTTAGAGACTCGTCCCGCAAAAGCGCCGCGGGATGGAAGGTGGGGAGGACTTTGATGGAGGGAAGATGGTCATCAATCTTAAAATCAAACAGCTGGCCGCGAAGAGCGGTGATGCCTTGGGTGGTATTTAAAAGAGCTTTGCTTGAAACACCCCCGAGAGTCACAATAATTTTGGGGTGAATAATGCGGATTTGTTCCAACAGAAACGGATGGCACTTATCCATTTCTTCGGGAGTGGGGGGACGGTCGTTTCCCCGAAGTTCGGGTTGCGCGGCGTCTTTCATCGGATGACATTTGACCATGTTGGCGATGTACACCTGGGTCCGGTCCAGTCCGATGGCCCCCATGATCTTATCGAGCAATTGTCCCGCTTTTCCAACAAACGGTTCGCCCTTGCGGTCTTCGTCGTAACCCGGCCCTTCGCCGATGAACATCACCTTGGCCGCTGGATTTCCCACCCCAAAGACCAATTTGACGCGCGTGTCTCCCAACGGACACAAATGGCAGTCGCCGATGGTTTCCGTTCGTAAAATTTCCAAACGCGACGCCGGGTCTTCCTCATTAGACGCTGTCGCCCCGGCAAGCCTTTGGCCGGGGTCCAGGTTTTCGTCGCCATCAGAACCTGGGTCCCGTACTGTTCCATAATGATCTTGGTCGGTACGTACCGGCATTATGCTTATCAATGTATCGGTACGGCCAAGAAGCGTGCCGGGACGACGATTTTGTATCTTTATTTCATTCGTTTGTATTAGATCAATCCGCTCCCCCCAATAGGCCAACTCTCCCTCCGTATCTTCCAAGTGGGCCTTGAAATCTTTAATCAGCTCTACGACTTCTTCTTTTTCCATTGACTTTTCAACCAGGCTGAAATTTTTTTGGACAAATTGACTTTGCTCATCCTTGGCAGGGCCTTCACTCCGTCTTCTTTTTCAATCCAAAAAGGTTGAATGGTCGGGCTTCCAAACGAATCGACACCATTTCCAATCAGGAGATCGAGGTTTTTCTCCCTTAATTTTTTAAGTGCATTTTTTTTCAGGTTTTCGCTTTCCAGCGCGAACCCAATGAGCAACGGCGAAGTTTTCCCCACCCCCTGTGTCTTTAACCCGAATAATATAGTTGAACGACCATTATCGTCTATCAACTGTGGATATTTTAGTGCCGTCATCCCGGCATGCTTTCTGGCCGGGATCCAGGTTTTCTTCATGGGGAAAACCTGGGCCCCGGCCAAAAAATTGCCGGGGCGACAGCGCCTTGTGCAGGTCCTTTTGGTTCGATTCAACTGAATATTTCCAGTTAAGTTGTCCACTGTATCAGTAGCCCCGGGCCGAGGCTTAACGAGTTGTCCGATCTCAGCCAATATATCCGGGTTTTTTACAAGTTTGATTTGCATGGTTTTTTGGGAGCTCTTCTTAATTTTGTTCTTCGCCGTCCGTTCAAAACGCCAATCACCCACGGCGGCCGTGGAAATAAAGACATCAGAATTTTTTATATGCCGTTTGACGGCCTCCAACATCTGAAGAGCTGATTCGACATGAATCACTTTCATTCTTTCGGCCGGGCGAAGCGTCGTGGGGCCCAAGATGAGAGTGACGTCGACACCTTGTTTGTGAAGAATCTCGGCCAAAGCGATACCCATCGACCCCGTGGAGGGATTGGAAATGAAACGAACGGGATCCATCCATTCCCGTGTGGGGCCCGCTGTGATAAGAACTCGATGTTTCAAGAATTAATTTGGGAGAATTTTCTCAATGGCTTGAACAATGTTTTCGGGTTCACTCATGCGGCCATCGCCCCGCGTTTTGTCGGCCAAAGGGCCCATGGTGGGGCCAACAAAATGAACACCTCGGTCTCGCAAGGTTTTTACATTGGCTTGAATGGCGGCATGTTCCCACATACTGGGATGCATGGCGGGCGCCACCAAAACAGGGGCCCGCGTGGTGATGTAACACAGACTGACGATGTCATCAGCCAACCCATTTGCGAAACGTCCCAACAAGGTGGCCGTTGCGGGCGCCACCACAAACAAGTCCGCCTTTTCGGAATGAACAATGTGCGGCAAAGAAAAGGCTTCGGAACCGAAAATATCTTCAACAACTGGATGAGAGCTAAAGGTCGCCAAAGCCAAGGAGGAGGCAAACTCTTTGGCTCCTTTGGTCATCACGCACTGAACATCAAATTCCTTGTCCACCAAGAGACGGACGAGTTCAGGTGTTTTGACAGCGGCAATGCTGCCCGAGACCCCCACCAAAATACGTCGACCGGAGGTGGCCACGCTTCAATCCTCTTTGGAGGTTCCTTCTTCAGGAATGGGATTGAGGGTAATGGTGGGTTGAGAAGGAGCCGCTGGCGGCGGAGGGACCTGCGCCAACATCGGCAATTTCTCCACTTCTTTGATGGACACTTTTCCAGTGAGGATTTCGCGCATCGCTCTTGGAATAATCAAGGGGATGGACTCAGCCAAATTTTCTTTTTTCTTCAATTCTTTCGCCCAACGCAATGCGGCGTATGAAATTTTATAACGATCTTTTACGCATTCGAGCATGAGAGCTTCGACGGGAAGATCGGCTTTGGATTTATCGACAGTGCTTTTAGACATGATTACCTCTGTTTTAAAAAAATTCTGGACCACAATACGTCAGTCCAGGCCCGACTTATGGAATGGCGTCCATGATTTCTTCGAGTTCATGCTCCGGGCGGCCTTCCACTTGAACGGTTTTCTCCTTGCCCTTTTCTCCTCGAAGAATAGACACGCCATTTTTCTTCACACCAAAAAATTCAGCCAAAAATTCAATAAGTTCTTCATTGGCTTTCCCTTCAACGGCGGGGGAAGCAATTCGAACCCGGACGATGGAGCCCACACGGCCCATCACTTCAGAATGTTTTGCATTGGGAATAACACGAACACGAATAATCATATCAAGCTCCGATTTATTTTTTTTGCCAATTCAGCGGCCCGCCTTGTGGCTTGGCGAACGCCTTCTTGAATACCTTTCTTTAAATTCTTGTTCTCAAACACCGCGATGGCCGCCTCCGTTGTTCCCCCGGGGGAGGTGACTTGCCGACGCAACTCTTCCGCCGCCTCCGGCCTTTTGGCCAACATGAGCCCCGCGCCATACACGGTTTGGTGAACCAACATTCGGGCCACTTCGCTGCGAAGACCTTGCTGTTGAGCGGCTTGGATTAACGCCTCCGCCAAATAAAAAACATAGGCCGGGCCCGAACCGGACACGGCGGTTACAGCATTCATGCTTGCTTCAGGGACAACACAAACCCGGCCCACGGCCGATAAAATCCTGAGTACTTTTTTTTCTTGAACGCTATTTGCGAACGTCCCACGGCTCATAGCGCTCATGCCCGCTTTTAAAAGAGCCGGCGTGTTCGGCATGACTCGAAAAACAGAAACATGTTTCCCCAACCACGTTTCCAAATTTTTGATGGGAATGCCCGCCGCAATTGAGACAAAACATTTCTTTCGATCCACCAATGAAAGCTTTTGTTTGAGGGACAACACCACCTCGCGCATCACCTGGGGTTTCACGCATAAAAAAACGATATCGGACTTTGCAACCACATCCTGAGCCTGGGCCGCGAGATGGATTCTTCGTTTTTTGGCCAAACGACCCATGGCTGGGTTTGGGTCAAACACAACCACTTGAGAAGGGACCGCCACGCCTGCGTCCAGGGCTCCTTGAGCCAACGCGCTGCCCATGCGTCCAAATCCGATAAATCCAATCATGACCGTTCTCCAAACAAGGCCCGTCCCAACCGAATTTGGGTGGCGCCTTCTTCAATGGCGATTTCATAATCATCCGACATGCCCATTGATAAAATTGGTTTCTCACCAAACCGAGAAGAGTGCGTTTTGAAAAATTGATTCAGCCTTCTAAAGGACTGCCTGGTTTCTTCAGTTGTGGCCTTCAGCGCGCCAATCGTCATCAGTCCTTCCAACTTCAAATTTTTATAGGAACGGACTTTCTCAACAAATTCTTCGGCTTCAGCAAGGGGAACACCACTTTTGGTGTCCTCAGATGAAATTTTAATCTCGATCAAACACCGCTGCTTTTTCCCCGTCTCACTGGCCACCCGATCAAGAGCCTCAACCAATTTAATTCGGTCAACAGACTCTATCACGTCAAATAACTCCAAGGCCTTACGCACTTTGTTGGTTTGCAATTGCCCAATCAAATACTGCGTGGTTCCCAAAAAATCTTTTTCCAACTCCGGCCGCTTCAGCAGGGCCTCTTGGACCCGGTTTTCCCCAAAATCTTTGATCCCCAAACGGACGGCCTCTCGAATACGCTCCACCGGCACCGTTTTCGTGACCGCCAACAAACAAATCGACGAAGCCGCGCGCTGTGATTTCTCCGCGGCTCGCCGAATTTTTTCCTGAATCTCTTTGATTCGATCTTGAAGCAGGTCGGATGGAGTTGACCCGCCAATAGATGGGGTTGACAAAGCCGCGGGATTATATCACAACTTCTCCCACTTCCATGAGCTCAATTTGGACCCTCATTCTCCTGTTGGCCGTGGGGCCGCTCTTTTCAAGTTGTAGCGCCCACCGGTTTTTCTATCTTCCCAACAAATATCTCTATTCCGATCCAGTCACACGCGGAATGCCTTACACATTACTTGAAATCCCATCCTTAAATGGAAAAACGCTGAGTGTCATACTTTTTCAGACAAATACCCCCCCTAAAGGAACCATCATTCATTGCCACGGAAATTTTGGAAACGTGTCCTGCCATTACATGGCTTCTCAATTTTTGACAGAGTACGGATTTGATGTACTGGTTTTCGACTACCAAGGATATGGCGGATCCCAAGGCAAACCGACTCCTCTTCGAACCATTGAAGATGGCATCGCCGTGGTGCGTTATGCCCAAGACAATCTAAGGGATCCCCAAACCGGCGTGGGGTTGTTTGGTCAATCGCTGGGGGCGGCCGTGGCCGCGGTTGTGGCCGCCAAAGAACCTCTCGTGAAGGCCGTTGTACTCGAGGCGGGATTTTATTCCTATCGATCCATGGCGCGGGCCACACTCAAAAAGTCAGTTCTCACGTGGCCACTGTATCCATTTTTCCCGCTTTTTCTGGGTTCCACCTATGATCCATGGCGATACGTCGCTCTCATATCTCCGCGCCCAGTGTTTTTTATTCATGGAAAAGAAGACAAGATCGTTCCCGCTTGGATGACTGAAAAACTGTTTCCTTTCGCGAAGAATCCAAAACAGGTGTGGCTGATTGAGGGCGCCGATCACTTGGAATGTCGACCAAAAATGGGGAAGGAATATGAAGAAAAAATTGCGCATTTCTTTGAATCCGCCATTAAAAACCCTGTTGAAGAACCACTCGTCCTTCCCGGTGGTGATTAACGCGCTCATACACACCTCTTAATTCCAAATCTTTTTTTAATTGGAAAGATTGCACCATCTGAAGTTTGTTGGCAGAGGAAATATTTCCAACTCCGTAACGCATGGACCCCGCCAACACATGAAACCTCCATTGACGGGTGATGGCGCCCACCCATCCAACCAAAGGTCCCAACCCCAACCGATAGCCATCCCGAAAAACAGATCCAATTGAACCATCCATCTCGATCAAACCATAGACCAGGCTTTCTTGAATCCATGGAAATCGAAACGTGACACCCGATCCACCCGCCACACCCGCGAAACCACTTCCCAAAACATTCTCGTCTAGGTCTCTCGCCCGCGCATATTGAATCTTGAATTGCCAAGAAGGTTTATGAACCCACGCCTCCCAAGGCGCCAACGATTTCACATGAATTCCCAGCGCCTCCTCTACGAACAGATGGGATGAGTCATTTTCATATCGCACCCGGGCCGATAGCATTTCAAGTTGACTCCCATTTACATACCCCTTGGGATCTTCTTCCAAATTATGCAGGGCCCCTCTCAACACAATTTCCTGGAAAGCCGTCTCACGGTCCAAACCCAAAGCCAATCCCACGCGTCCCGTCTTATGTCCCTCATGGGGCGCGGTTGGCTTGGGGATGGCAGGAGGAACCATTGAAATATCCGGTGGAAGAGAATTCAAGAGCAGTAACAATCGATGTTCGCGCTCTTGAACTTCCGTGGGCTGATTTCGGTAATAACCTGATCGATATCGCAATAAATCATAGGCCGCGGCCAAAATCATTTTTTTCCGGTCAACTGAGAATTTCTTCAAAACCAACGCATCACTTTCCGAATTTTGGGTGGCCAGGTTCCATGCCAATTTTTTTTCATCGGAGGACAAGCGATCCCGGGCCGCGATCATTTTTTGCAAAGCCGACGGGCGATACACAACCCCTGTGACCAACCCTTTTTGATCCATCACTTTATTGAGAGTGTCGACTGGAATCGCTCGAAATCGAAAAGACGATGACAAACGGAGTGTAGGGTCGGCCACCTCCAACATGGGCAAGAGTTGATAGGAACAGTTTTTATTAAGGAAATAATACGCAATGGTGGTGGGTCCCATTTCCCAAAGGTGTGCCACCAGTCGCTCCACTCCATCCGTTGAAATATTTAAGGTGTACTCCCACAAGTCGCGTGATTCCAAATTGTTGTACTGCTGTACCTTCATATAATAAGGAAGGGACGTGAAGTCGCCGGGGTATCCTCCCATTAAGCCCCGCACAGCGAACGCGATGCCATTTTTGGTGTTTGTTCGAGCGGCAAAATTGACCGTATAATCAAGCAATGGCGTGGCAACAATATCCCCGCTCTCCTGATCGTTTTTCTTTCCAACACGCAAGAACGTGTGTCCATACATGGAGGCAGGATTATTCAGGTAATAACTGGAAAACACCAAAGACAAGGAACCCGGATTCAGTTTTTTTCTCCAGGACTGAAATCTTTCACACACCAGCGGGGGTAATGAAGAATCCAAGTTAAGTTGTTCATTCAACCACGCATATCGCGCCGGATATTTACAGCGGGGATGTTGTTTCTCGAGGTCTTGTGGAATCGGTTCAAAAAAGGACCCAAGTGTGGCTTCGAGTTCGGCTTGAGCATCAGTTTTTCCTTGGGATGAAAGGAAAAAATTCGGCCCGTCAATATCGCTCTGATCTTTTCCAAAATATTGAGAACGGAAATGGAGCAAAGCCCGCCATTGGGGATGTTTACTTAAATTTTTTTCTTGAGCCTGATGGATCAAACGCTCCATCATGTCTCCAACGCGGTCTTCTGCCCGGACAGACAAAGCAAAAGACCCCGCTGATAGGATCCCGAAAAATAAAATGGAAATGAAAAAAGGACGCACAGAAAACAAACCCCTGCCCTCCCAATAGAACAAGGAGGACAGGGGCGTTGGTGAGGAGGGGACGAATTAGCTCAACAGGTCTTTGTGTTGATTCAAAACCTTCTCAAGAGAAGCGAGAAGATCCGCCGTAGAGGTGGTGGCGGACGGAAAAAGCGTGGGGTATTCGCTGCGGAACACGCTCACCAGCGGTGAAACATTTTGTTGACTGGCGCCCAAAAGCAGGGCAAACGTGCGAACATATTCACCTTCTCCAGTGGCCATTTCTCGACGAAGACTGTCCAAATTAACGTCGGCATAGACTTCTGCTGCTTTGACAATTTTTACGGCGCCATCTTCCGTACACCCGGATGTGCCAGAAGAGATACCGAAGGTCTGGTTGCCTGAGGTCCCATTCGTGGTCGCTCCAAGAACCTGGGTCACTTTTGAATTGTCTTTGTTCGACAAAAGAACATAACCGAGTCCACAACCAGCCATTGGATGATTTCCTTTGGCGAGAGCCAAAACCGGCGCCATTGTGATTGTTGCTACGGCAACTGCCATGAGCTTCTTCATGCATCCTCCTGAATAATTTTTATTTTTTAGACGGCCCATCCTAGCAAAGAGTTGAAGCAAGAACAGCCTGTCTTTTCAGTTCATTCTGAGACAGTCCGCCCATCGAAAATTCAGGCTCCTGGAGGTACCCTTTTGAGATATGAAAGTTACTGGAACCCCGCTCTGGGTCATCCTCATTCTGAGCGCCCCGCTCTATGGCGGACGTATACCCGAACCGCCTCCAATTGAAGAACTTTTTCTTCTTGAGGCAAAAACAGACTTCGACCACAAAGTGGGAAAAGCCACTCATCATGGATGGGAACTCGACTACAAACGCGACAAACCGGGGTATGCGCTCTCGCAAATGAAACATCCCTGGTTGTTGGAGAAAGGGCTTTACCGTGTCACTTTTAATCTCCGTCGAGGTCAATACCCTCGGAAGGGGTTATTTTTTAAATCCTATGGATTGTTTCAATTGGAATTATGGGATGTGACCACCCAAGAAATCATTGTTCAAAGAGAACTACAAGTGGGTGATTTCTCAGGCCCAGGCGTGTATGAACCCCGTTGGATTGAATTCTCCATGAGCGGCCGGGAAGGCCATGCGATTGAACCCCGCGTTTATTGGATTGGATTGGCGAACGGTGAAATCAAAAACGTTCAATTGTCGAAATTCCCGATGGCCGATTCAAAAACCTTGGAGAAAAAAGCCCGCCGGCTGGAAAAAGGAACCCTGGCAAACCACCTCGAAAATGGATTTGTGGTGTCGAGACAGATCGATGGTCAAGCCGATGAAACTGGAGACGCCACCACCTACACCGGATTTTATGTGACCGCCCTGGCATGGAAATATGCCGCAACAAAAGATGCCTTGACTTATCAAGCGCTGGAGAATGGTCTCGAAACTTTACACAATGCCATCAAAGGCACTTACGACGAACCTCTCCTCACCCGTTTTGTGGATGAAGAAGGCACTCCCTTTCCGAAGGATCCGAGCAAAGATATTTATACCGCCTTCTTTTTGGCCCACGCGGCCGCTTATCCCCACATCTCAAATACCGCTTTAAAAAATCAAATGCGAAATGATGTGGAACGCATTGCTTCCAAATTCTTGCGTGACGATCTTCGTATCAAAAGCGGCCCTCGAACGTTGGTGAGTCTCACTCCTTACTTAACCGATGAAGAAATCCAATCGGGCATTCAAATTTTGATGAACAACCAGAAACAACACAAAAAATTCATCAAAAGTCTCAAATCCTCCCGTCGCTACATGCCATTTGGAGAACTTTGGCCGGGAATGAAATCGGTTATTCAAGCGGTGGAACGAAAAGATCAAAATGAGTTATTGAGATTGGTAACCCCCACGCTCAATGGCGCATTTACTTTGGGAGAGCGCGTCAGAGATATCCTTCGCGAACAATACAGAGAGGATTTATTCCCCAAAAGATTCAACAACAAAGGATATCCGGGAATTAAACTCGCTGATTTGATCACCTCCTTCTTAAAACGTTATCCCCCCAATGGGCAAGGGAGCCGCGTCAACAATATGTCCGATTTAAAAATATTGGCTTCAAACGCGTTGATCTCCTTACACATCGTTAAAACCGCGGCCGTCATCACCAAAAATCCGCAATTTGAAGAATATTACAAGGCCAATCTTTACACCCAAGACGCCTTGTTAAAAACCGCGGAGGAATGGCTGGGGATGGAGGACCTTCTCGTCAAACTTACTTCGGGCAACGCCGCCGCTGATGCGGAAAGACGCGGATACCTGGGAACCTTGGCGCTCATGAACTTGATCACCTTGGAAAAAAATCCCGCGGTTAAACAAACATACCAAGCGTTGATGTTGCGAGAATGGAAAAGTTATCAAAATGATGATAATCCGTTGATGGCCGCAATTGCCGCATCAATTGAAGGAGAAAATTCCCCGGGAATGGATCTGGTCCGACGCGCACTGACCTTCTACCCGGAAAACAGGATGGGTTTTGGACAGGATTTCTGGGAAGATTACGGACGTGATGTGGCCGATATTTTAGGAGGGGGCGAATACAAAAACTATTCTCGAGAAGCGCTCCCGGTCTCCCACCGACCCAAGGATTCATTCTTGTGGCAACGCAATGCCCGCCGCCTTCAGGGAGATATGGTCAAACTCTATCCGGCGACCGATTATCTTTTCGTCTACTGGTTTGCCCGAGCCCACGACTTGCTACCCGCTCCTCCGCTCGAAACAACAGCCAACCCTTAACTTATTGAGATACTTTGATGATACTGCCGAATTCGGGAAGAACCGGTTTTCCATCACGCGTCAGTTTGATCCAATAATCGCCCGGTTTAACCGATGCACCAGCGGAGATGGGAGCGGTGGCCTCCTGAGGGCTCACAAGCGTAAACGAACCCACCGTTAACTCAGGCTCGTCCACCTCTACTTTTATCGTTTCAACATAATCGGATGAGAGATCGCGTCCCAACAAAGAAAGTGTGCTCTTTTCCCCCGGTTTAAGAATGGGGTTTAGAGCCAACCCGCGAGTCCAATTGACGTCCACCACTCGAAACATGTCCGGTAAATCTTGTAGCACTTCGGCACCGGCCGAGAGGGTGATTCCATATTTGTTGACAGGAGCTTGAGGAGGCAAGGTAATCTCCAACTCCAAACGACCCGGACTCCCATAAATCAATTTTGAACTGATTCCCTCCAACCCTTTCACACTGACCTTCACGATATCCACGTCGGGCGGTAGAAATCCACTCCCTTGAATGGAAAATCGAGCCACATCGCCGGGACGGTAAAATCCATCGCGGGGGACCACCTTTTGCACAAGTCCCGACTGGCCGACATTTGGCCGGACCACTCGAATAATCCCCGGTTTATCCCAAACGGCTTTATCCTTGAGAAAAACAGAAAGTCCATATTCCCCCCCAACAGCTGGGCCAATGGTGATGGTGCCATCCACGACGAATGGGAGAGCGGGGGCCAAATCAGAGACCTGAATGGCCGGAGTGCTCACCGCGACTCTAAAATTCTGAAACATCTCCTGGTCGAGGTTTGTGAACACTCGGAAACGTCCACTTCGCCCGGATTCGCCCATTTCAGTGAAAATCACATTCAACACCTCTCCTGGGCGTATCACCGCGAAGGGTTCCGGCGCCTGAAACACCGTTTTTCCTTGAATGAGAACCCGCGGAAAAGCCACCTGCGTGGCGGATTTAGGAGAGACCTCCAGTCTGCCGTGAATTTGATTGGGTGTAATAAGGGCCAAATTTTTTACCACAGCTTCTGGCTGACCCGATTCAACAGTGATCATTTTCTCGAACTCTTTCGTAAAACCGGACCCATTGATATCAAACTCCAGAGAACTTCCCGGCCCTGTGATCATGGCCGCGTAATAAACACGGATAATCTCTATATTTTTGGGGATCAGCTCTTTGTGGATTTCAATTTTGGGTGGCTCCAAGGGAGCGGGGGCGGGAACCACCGCCTTTTTAATAGGTTGAGGCGTTCGAGACGGCTTCGCCGAAGGGGCCACGACAGCTTGAGTGGATGAGGCCAACGGAACAACCGCCACGGCCGTGGAAGGCAGAACTGCGGGAGGTTCCATAACTGCGCTTGGAGGAAGAGTTTCTTTCTGACCACAGGACCTCAATAAAAACACCAAGGCAATGGCCCCCAAAACAAGAACTCCCCAGGATACGATCATCTTTCTGATCACAGCACGGGCTCACTGCAACCAAAGTGGACGTCGCCCCGGCACGCTTCTTGGCCGTACCGATACATTGATTTGCGTAATGCCGGTACGTACCGACCAAGATCATTATGGAACGGTACGGGGCCCAGGTTTTGTTTTTTTAAACCGTATTGGAATAAATTCTGAGAAAAATACGACACCTGGGCCCCGGCCAAACGACATGCCGGGGCGACGATGTTCACCCGTTTTCTTTCCAAATTAACATGAAATTGAGATTTCATACTACGAGGGCTCTCCGGTTTTTAACAAAGTCGTCACGATCTTTTCAGATATTCCGTCAGACGGTTTCTCCATTTTGGCCGTGTAATGTTTCCCCTCAATTTTTTCGCCGCCAGTGGACCGAATCAAGGCCGCCACCTCCTCCGCCAATGTTTGCCGTTCAAGGAGAAAACTTTCCAAACGTTCATCCAATTTTCCAAGTTTATCGATTTTCTCTTTGGTTTCAGGAGACACAAGGCCAGAAAGGGCCGCTGATTTCCCATTAGAAAAAGCGGGACAAATCTGTTTGTAATCGCACCATTGACATTGACCGCGTTCGTCTGGCTTCGGATCGAACTTTTGATCGGATATTCCTTTCGCGACCTCCACCACCAAGGCGCGAATATTGTTCTCCATCGTTTTCGAATGGGCGGGAACCGAAATGGGCGTCAGAGAATTCAGGTGGTACAACGAAACGGACTCAACCGGCTTTTGGAAAATTTCCTGAACCGCCATTTGATAAAGCGTTAATTGGGGATCGCTTTTTACGCGCGCCTTATCAAACGCTTTCCCGGTTTTATAATCCATTACCGACAATCCCCCCTTGGCGGTTTGATCAATACGGTCGATAAAACCGGTCACCGGAATTCCTTCAATTAAGAAATTGAATTTATATTCAATTTGAAAAACATTTTTAAAATCAGCCTGATGTTTGGCATAAAACCCCTTGAGGATGCGTTCTCCTTCTTGGAAAAACCATTTCTCTTGCGCGGCCGATTCATATCCTTCTCTGCGCCAACTGGTCTTGTAATGTTCCAAAACCAATTCCAGGGAGGGAATCCCCTCCGTCCCTTTTTCAAACAAGAATTCCAGTCCCGTATGAACACTTTTTCCAAATGAAAAAAAAGAACGGGGTTTTTCAGGCACTTTATCCACGTATCGAAATTTCCAACGCTGCGGACAGGCCTTGTACAACTGGAGAGATGAATGGGAAAGAGGACGCTCCGTTGGAAGACCGGTCGAAAATCCCTCAAAGGTCAGTTGACTCATGGTTTTGTTTGAAAATCCTTAAAATCGAAGTCCGGCGCTGCCACATAAGAAGATAACTCGACGTTTCTTTTTTCACCTTGCGCGGTGGAGAAAGCGGTGAGCACCCGTCCCACACCTGGCGCGTAATAGTCAAGCGTTGCGCCGGGCACTCCTTCCGCGCTGGAACGAACCACCAAACAAGAAGAAAATTCTCCGGCTTGAACTTTGACCGTGGCGTCATTGGCGATGATTTCATAAGTAAACATATGGGTCGCGGAGCGTGTTCGCCATCTCATCCCAACTTCCATCGGAAATTTCAAAATGACTTTGGCGCGCAATTCATTTTCGGCGGCAAACTCAAGCACCTCATCATTGGATTTGCGATAGGTCAATTGAATGGTTTTAAATTTGGTGGATCCCGCGTAATAGGTTTTCACAAAAACCCCGGATTCCGACGGAAAAACCCCCTTTTCTGAAGCTTGCTTACATTCAGTTTCGATCCGCGCGTTTTTTCCTTTCGTATCAGAATCCACTTCAACCCATTTGGTCCCGGCGTAAAGGGGGAAATAATCCGGGCAATTGTTTTTCTGATTAACCGCCAGACGAGCCCAGGGTTCCGATTGAGGATATTTTTCCATCACGGCATCATAAAAAACCGCCGCCATGGAACAATCCTTCAGTTGTTTTTGAGAAAGCCACCCCGCATGAAATAGGGACTCCGCCGCTTTTGGATGTTTGGGATAGTCCGCCGTGAATTGCTGGTATTTTTGCCAGGCTTGATAATATTTCCCTTTTTTCTCTAAGGATTCCGCTTTTTTAAATTTTGCCTCTGGCCCACAAGACACAAGCGAAAACATCAATGGCAGAAGGGCGAGCGCGGCGAAGGTCGTTTGCATTTTCATTCGTTTTGCATGAATATACAACACGAGTGCAATTCCAACAGAATCGATCAACACGTCCCAGCCAGAAGGTCCTCTTCCCGGAACAAAGGATTGATGCCATTCATCAGACATCGCATACAAAAGCGCCAATAAACCACTCCACACGTACAGATATTTTTTCGATTGGAACCGAGCGGTTTGACCCAACGCCCGAAGCAAGAGAAAAGTTAACACCGCAAATTCAAATACATGCGCGCATTTCCTTAAAAGAGTATCCCACACCTCAAAACCCGACTGAAGTCCTGGAATATGAGACACATAAAAAATAAGGCTCGCCCATAAAAAAACAGGGGCCCAAAGGGAAATAAATAACATTATCGTCATGAGGATTCGATTATCTCAAACAAATGGAAGCGCTCC
This sequence comes from Elusimicrobiota bacterium, assembly GCA_022072025.1. Classification (NCBI taxonomy): domain Bacteria; kingdom Pseudomonadati; phylum Elusimicrobiota; species Elusimicrobiota bacterium. Next base: position 74,774 of record JAJVIP010000014.1, on the reverse strand, counting down.
CAGGGGCCGCTTGAAAATGAAAAGGGCAAGGGACCCCACGCCGATCCATAAAATCCAGCCCCTCCTTTGGAATCCATCACTTTGAGCGGAAAAGAAGTCGGGTTTTCAAATGTACCCACCAAACGGATAGGAACACGATGTCGAAAAAACCAAAACAGCGGGAACGTGACTTGTGAAGTAATCACCCGGTCCCCAGGCGAAAGTTTACTGGGATCGGAGATGGGCTTCCAATCTTCTTTAAGTAAATAGGTCATCGTAAAAGCATCCGCGAAATAATAATTCCGGTCTCCTTGTAATAGATTGGCCCGCCGAAGATCCGAGACCACCCGACGAGAGGATTCGGCCTGCTGATAATCGGCGTATCCAACGGCCGCACCCACCATGCCTGTCAGAAGAATTCCACCCCATAAAATAGGAACCACCGCCCGGGGGCGGGAAATCTCAACAAGCCTCACAGTGCAAAAGACCAAAGGGGGCAGCCCGATCAGAAGGTACCGAACCGCCACCCAAGGCATCACAAAAACCATCATCCCCAAAAAACCCAATAACCAAAGAAGGAGAAAAGCATCCGTTTTCGGGCGCCAAGAACGGTATTGAATCAAAAATAACATGAGCAAAAGAAAGCTGGTCACACAACTCAAACCCATCAACAGGGCTTGAGCTATCGAAAATCCGCCGAGGGAGCTACCAAAGACCGAGACGCTGAGGACCATCAGCAACACGCCCCCCAAAATAACGCGAGAAGGCCCCATCCCCCATATTAAAAGAGGTACCACCGTTCCTCCGGAAAGGAAGACCATAAGGACCAAAATCTTCGCGAATGATATTCGGGTTAATGTTTCACTGGACGCGGCAAACAAATGCCCCGCACCATAAACCCATCTCGTGGCGCCCACATAGAGACTCAAAATAAGAAGAGCCATTACGGAAGAAAGAAGCAAAAGCCAGGGCCGCCGAATCGTCGATCGGTTGATAATCAACCAGGTCCAGCATACCGGCAATGCCAACAAGGCGGTATATTTGGTGAGAAGAGCCAACCCAAGGGCCACGCCGCTCAATAACATCCAAGGAATCGAGTCCTCCACTCCAGCCCGAATAAACGCATAGAGGCCCATCAGGAAGAAAAAAAGAAGAGTGGGATCAATTAACAAGCTGAAGGATGTGACCCAAAAAGCAGGAGTGACCAAGAGAAAGATCGTCGCGAGAAATGGATGATCCATCCAGCGACGTGCCAATTCAAAAAGGAGTAAGGCAGAAAAACAGGAAAATAAAACGCCCCCCAAACGCAAAAACCATTCGCGGTCTCCTCCCAACTTCATGAGCCCGGCCATAAAATATTGATGCAGCAAAGGATTGACGATACGCATAGACAGTTCTTTCCCTGTCAAAGTGGCATCCGGGGCCTGGCCCTCTGTCGGAAAGCTATAAGGCCGCAGGGGGTTGTCTTTGATCCAATGGGCAATCTCAACAAAGAAGTGGTCATCGACAAAGTAGGCACGATTTAAGAAAGGAAGGGCCAGAAATAAGGGCACCAAAAACAACAGCAGTCTCTTTTTATTGATGGTCATGGGGTCTCAAGCCTACGACTTCAAAAACATAAAATCGTTCCCAAGGTCCTTTGGAAAAAGTGAAAGGAAGCGCGCCCCAAACCGAAGCGTAGAAACCGGCGGACCCTTTGTAATCCATCACCTTGAGAGGCCACCATGAAGGATATTCATAGGTGGCCACCCTCCGAAGACTCAAGGGTTTGCGCGCGAACCAAACAAGGGGCATGGTGACTTCTTTGGCCAAAATCAAATCCCCTTTCTGAAACACTGTTTCTGGGAAACAAGGAATCCATCCGTCTCTTTTTAGATAACTCATGGTGAAAGAATCTCCCAGATAAAAGCTTCGCGGTCCTCCTTTGATGCCATCAGAGAGGAGTTGAGACCGAACCAACCGGGTGGGTTCGGCTTGTTGGTAATCACTGACAGCCAAGCCTGCGGTAAATAAAAAAAGCCCGCCCAAAGCGAGCGGGAGAACCTTTGAAGCCACAATGGTTCCTTTGTTCTCAAGCAGACGAACCATCAGCATCACCACCGCTGGTGTGACCAAACAATAATATCGAACCGCGACCCAGTCCATCACCAACAGCATCATCCCGATGAATCCCAAAACCCATAGAACAAGGAAGGGATCTCGAGGAAAAATCCATTGTGGCCTAAATTTGAGGATCGCCCAAATAAAAATGAAACTGGTGAGGACCCACAACGCCAACAAAAAGGCTTGTCCCGCTGTAAATCCTCCCCAAGGAGTGGAAAGTCCCCAGGATAAAAGAAGAACACCCAACAGGCTCATTCCTTGAATGGTCCTGGAAACCACGCCCCATGAAAGGAGTGGCAAAAGAATGGCTCCTGAGAAAAAGACAAAAAATGAAAAAACTTTGGGCCATCCAAACACATGCACCATTCGGTTCGAGGCCGCCAGGATGTGCGGCCGTCCATACAATTGGGCCGTCCATAGGGAATAACCCAAAAGAAAAAGTATCGGAACAACAAAAGAGAGAATCCAACCTCGATCGGTCTTCACATATTTCCAGCGGAAAAGAAGCCACACCATCATCAAAGGAAGAATAAAAAGCGCCGGATATTTTGAAAGAATGGCCAAACCGGCCATCAATCCGCTCAGCAACCATCGCCAAACTCCTCCGCTTTCAGTTCCCTTGATGAAGAAGTAAAGCGCTCCAAATGAAAAAAACACCATGGTTGAATCGATCAGCAGACTGTAAGACGTGAGCCATTGAGCAGGCGTGACCAATATTAAAAGTGTGGTTAACAGCGGAAATGAGGTCCACCGCCTGGCAAATTCGAACAAGAACAGGGCGGAAAAACAAGACAAGAACACACACCCCAAACGCAAGAAAAACTCTTTTTCTCCAAATATTTTGAGCAAGAGCGCCAAATAATAGTGGTGAGCCAAGGGGTTGACCATCCGAACGAAACCGTTTTCTTCCCAACCTCGGTTTTGAAGGCCTGCGTCGTCTGTTCGGAAGTGATAGGGAAGCGTTGGTTGATCTTTGAGCCAAGAAGCAATCTCAACAAAATAACTATCGTCGACAAAATACGCGCGACCTAAAAAAGGAAGAGCCAACAAAAGCGGAACAAAAAAAACCAATAATCTTTTCCGGGCGTTGGATTTCACGTTCGGAAAAAAAGGTCGATGGGATCTCCCACCTTGAGTTTTGTTTTCTGCGCGGCATTTCCCTGGTTGATCACAATTTGAATATGGCCATCGATCCCCGACACAGCAATCAATTGTCCAGGCTCCGCTGTTTGGCGAGAAACGGCAAGGCCCCTCACGGAGAACGGCGCATTCTCAAATTCGATCCACAAGGTTGAAGCGACAATAAACGGTTTTATGTCTTGAACCAGGAAATTGGTGGAAATATCTCCGTTGTCATCGATCCCGGTCACCTCTCCACGCCAATGAGATCCTTCTTTTATAACCAGCGATTCCGCCTTCACCGAGCCTTCCATGTTTTGTGTTGTTGCGGCATGATTAAAACCCGGGACAAGGACGCCGCGATTTGATACGCGTCCGCCAGTTGTTCTTTTGAAGGACTCGACGTTCTGGAGGAAATCGTTGTGACGGGTTGAAGAACAAGCAAGGGAGGCGTTGGAATTTTTCCCAACAAATTGACGGCCGCTTTAATTTCGCTCAGCGTGGATCGTTTTTCGATAACAATTTTAACGAATATCTTTTTCTTCCCCACTTTTAAGAATTCCGCGTGTTCATTCCACAATTGTTTTCCTGTGGCTGAGGGAAGTTTGATGTCCATCGCCACCACATCCGTAAATCCAATCACAGAACGAAGCGCCTTGGCGTGAATCCCGGCGGTTTCCAGATAGGTCCGAAATTGAGCCGCTTTTAACTTCTTAAAAAGATCTCGCACAAAAGTTGGCTGAGAGAGCGGTTCGCCTCCGGTTACACTCACGGTTTGACTGGCGCTCTTGCGCGACAAACGGCCCACCTCGTTCAACACCTCCTCAACTGACCGCCTCGAATGTCCTTTGGCGGTCAAACTGCCCGGCGTATCACAATATCGACAGCGAAGCGGACACCCCGCCAAGCGAACAAATACTTGCCGCTCTCCCGTAAAAGGTCCTTCTCCTTGAATACTGGCGTATATTTCACTCACCATGGCTGAAATCATCGATTTAAACTGAGGTCTGGGACCCCCGCCTCCAGAAAACCTTTGGCCCGAAGCACACAGGAATCACAACGCCCACAAGGACGTTGTCCTCCTTTATAACATGACCATGTTTTTTCCAAAGGCACGCCTAAAGACAAGCCCATCTTCACAATCCCGGCCTTGGTCAGATGAATTAAAGGCGCATGAATGGAGATGGCGCGCCCTTGTTCACTCCCCATTCGGGTTCCCAATCGGGCCACTTTTGAAAATGCCTTCAAATACGCGTCCCGGCAATCGGGATATCCGGAATAATCAATCGCATTGGCCCCGATAACTATAGCTTCCGCCTCACTTTGGTCGGCCAACGACAAAGCAAAACTTAAAAAGAGCGTATTTCTTCCAGGAACATAGGTGGAAGGAATGTGATGTGGGATTTTTTCCACAGAACGGTGCGGCAACACCACCTTCTCATTGGTCAGGCTTGATCCGCTCCAAGGCAAAGAAAAACGAATAAGGTCGACGGGAATGTTCGCTTTTTTGGCGATAGCGAATGCGTTTTTTATTTCACGTTTGTGGCGTTGACCATAGTCAAAACAGATGGCTCGGCAACTCCAGCGCTTCGTGTTAAGCGCCCACCACAAAGCGACAGCTGAGTCCATGCCCCCCGACAACAACACCACTGCACGCACAATTAAATATTCTCCAATCGAAGCCGTTTGGCCAAGGGAGTCTTTTGACCCATGAATTGACGGCTGAGCTTTGAAAAAGAAGCGACATTGTCCGTGACGAAATATTCAGAACTTCCGTTCTTCGCTGAGTTGTTGATTTCCCCAGACCGAAGAAGAAGTTGTTTGACTTCTTTGGCCGTTTCTTCGGCCGAGTCAATCAATTGAACGCGAGAGCCCGCGATCGGTTGAAGTGTTCCCTTGAGCAAAGGATAATGCGTACATCCCAAAACCAACGTATCCACGCGGTTCTTGAGCAAAGGTTTTAAGTACTCGCGCGCCACGAGAGCCGTTATTGAATGATGCGCCCACCCCGCTTCCACAAGCGGAACAAAAAGCGGACAGGCCGCTTCTCTAACGAGAATTCGCGGAGAATATTTTTTGATGGCTGCCTGATAAGCATGGCTGGACACCGTGGCCGGGGTTCCAATCACACCCACCCGAGAAGACCGTGTTTTCATCACAGCTGCCCTCGCCCCGGGTTCAATCACGCCAACAACCGGAATCGGCAAATTTTTCAAGGCCCGCAACGCCAAAGCGCTGGCGGTGTTACAAGCCACAACTATCATCTTCACCTTTTTCTGAAGAAGGAAAAATGAAATTTGAAGAGCGTAGCGGCGAATTGTTTCGGGAGATTTGGTGCCATAAGGAACTCGGGCCGTGTCCCCCACATAAACGAGGTTTTCATGGGGCAAGATTTTTTTTATTTCCCGCATCACGGTCAAGCCGCCCAGACCAGAGTCAAAAATACCGATCGGAAGTTGAGAATTTGGCTTTTTCACTGGGGATGTGTCACCGAGCGGTGTTGATAAGGGTTGAACCCGACATCTGAGAAGCCACAGCCTCCCGTTCCATTTTGGTCTGACGCACGAAGGTTTTAATCCCTTCCGCCACTCCTTTGACCAACTGAGAACGATAACGGGATGAACGCAAACGAGCTTCAGAAATCGGATGTGACACATATTCCAACTCGATCAGAACAGACGGCATTTGAGCTCCGCGAAGAACAAAAAAATCGGCTTCTTTTACTTCCGCCGCATCCTGCGGGGTATGGTTGCGAATGTTCCGACAGATAATCGAAGCGAATTTGGAGGATTCATTAATAAAGTTTCCGACCGCCATCGAAGCCAGCACTTCGTTTAACCGAGACGAGGTTGGCTCACTTTGAGGTTCAAGGGCCACGACAGAATTTTCCATTCTGGCCACAGACGCGGCGGCTTTATCCGTGGCATCTGGAGAAAGAAAATAGGCTTCAAATCCATCACGTTTGGACGAAAGAGATGAATTACAATGAACCGAAATAAACAAATCGGCTTTGGCATCATTGGCAATTCGAGTTCGCTCTTGCAGGGGAATAAACACATCCGACTCACGCGTCATAATCACCCGTGTTTTGCTCTCTTTCGCCAACGCTTTGGCCAGGGCCTTGGCAAACTCCAAGTTGATATTTTTTTCATGGGTCCCCCGAACACCGATGGCCCCGGAATCCATGCCGCCATGTCCTGCGTCGATAACAATCACCGTTTCATGCGAAGCCCTCCCTATTCTTGGTTCGCCTGATTTTTTAGAGAGCCTTTGTTCAACCACGGGAGCGGGTTTAAGAATGGGTTCATTTTTGGAACCTTTTTTGGACTTGAGCACTGGAGTATTTACAGGAACCGCGGGCTGGAGCGCGGCCCATTTATTAAATTTTTCTGAGGTAAACACGTCAACCACGATTTTCTTTTTTCCTTCATCAAAAAACACATCATGAGAGACGGCATCATCGCCGAGTTTAAGAATCATATCGGCTGAGTAAGCCCGTCGAACCAAGCGAACTTCACGGATCACGCTGTCTCCTTCTAAAATTTGAGATTCATCCCTGGAGGGACTGACAAGTCGCAGCCAAATTTTCTTTGGTGACTGCTCGATCAAATAATGAGGCATGGGCTCGGGAGATTCCACCGTGAGTCGATATCGGTCCACCAGCTTCTCGACGCGGGGCACATAACTCACGGAAGAAGCCATTTTTAACGAGTCCGTCTTTATTGCGGCCGGGCGGCGCCCGGCGGAATGAAGCGAACCAAAAGGGAGAATCAGGAAGAAAAATAAAACTTTAAGGATCGAGGGATAAACCTTCATGCTACTGAGGATCGAGTTCGGTGTTCCAATAAACATTGTCCACAAATCTTTGCCAAGAAGCGCGCACCTTAAACCCAGGCCTAAAGGCCACCGCGGTGGCGCCACTCCAAGTGGGTTTGGTGGGACGAACCAGAAGTTTCATATTGGCTTCATGCGGCAATCGATTACCTTTCTTTAAGTTACAAGGAATACAGGACGTCACCACATTAGACCAATCTGTTTTTCCACCTCGACTTTTGGGGATAACATGTTCCAAATTTAAGTCATTCGAATTAAATTTAATACCGCAATAAGCGCATTTATAACTGTAATGCTCATAGATATTACGCCGCGTAAATTTCACTTCGGCTTTCGGCAGACCATCGAAGTGACGCAGCGTGATAACATCGGGGATAGCGATTTTAAAGGTAGGCGTGTGAATATAACCGGAAGGATGATTGGTGATCACGCTGGAGAGTTCCCTCCAATCCTCAAAGGAATACGTCCGATAATCTTCATCAACAACCCGCGCGTGATCCAAATAGACGAGACTGAGCGCGCGGCGCCAGTCAATGATCTGAACGGCAAAGAAACTACGATTAAGAACCAATACGTCTGTCATAAATCGGGGCGCGACTAACTTTCAATCGTGTCTCTGGTAATGGGCTCCACTTTAAGGCCTTGGGCGCGCAACCATTCTTCGGCCTTCCTGACCGCAGTTTCTTGACCCTCCAATTCCAATACAATTTCGCCCACCGTTTCGGTCACTTTGGCTCGTCGCAGATTAAAAACCACATCAAATTTCTTGGACATTTGGTGGATGATGGGCTGCTTGATTAATTCTGTTGGGAATATGAGGTTCAACGCTTCTTTCATGTCACAAGTGTGCCTCTAAAACAGATCGATTTCAAGAGTCGAAATCAAAAATGGCAATTAAAACGTGCCGCCAGCAATAGCAGGAATGATGGAGACTTCGGCCCCATCTTGAACCGCTGTATTGGGACCCTCTTTAAATCGGATATCTTCTCCGTTAACAAATATATTCACAAACCGGCGAATTTGACCGGATTCGTCACAAATTCGTTCCTTAAGACCTGGATAATTTTTCTCGAGTCCCGCCAAGAGCTCTTGAACCGTTTTTCCTTGCACTTCAACAACCGCCTGGTCGTTGGTCAATTTGCGCAGCGGCGCTGGAATTCTAATTTTTGCAGGCATTGCTCCTCCTTCTTTAGGCTGACGCGTGAGCGGGGGTTTGATTTTGCAAGCTGTCATAGACAGCCCGGAAATCTTGAAAACGAGCGGGAATCACATGAGGCCGACTGACTTTCCCTTGAACCGCATCCAATGTTTTTAAACCATTGCCCGTGACATACACCACTGTCACATCGTCGGGCGCGACTCTACCAGTTTGAACCAGTCGTTTCAAGGAAGCCACGGTCACGCCTCCCGCCGTCTCGGTGAAAATTCCTTCTGTTGAAGCCAGTAATTTTATTCCTTCAACAATTTCCTCATCACTCACCGAAACTCCTTGTCCCCCCGTCTTCATGACGAGCTGGGCGGCATACACGCCATCGGCTGGATTTCCGATCGCCAAGGACTTTGCAATTGTTTTGGGACGGACAGGGCGAATAATATCGGTTCCATCTTGAATGGCGGAGGCAATGGGACCGCATCCCAGAGCTTGAGCGCAATTCAACTTGGTGTTGTGTTTTTCAATGAGCCCCAATTGCTCGAACTCTTTTAACCCTTTATAAATTTTTGTGAGAAGTGATCCAGAAGCCGCTGGAACCACCACCTGATCGGGAGCTCGCCACCCCAATTGTTCCGCCACTTCGAAACCCAAGGTTTTGGATCCTTCTGCATAATAGGGGCGAATATTGACATTCACAAAAGCCCACTTAAAGGCATCGGCCACTTCGGAACAAAGTCGATTGACTTCATCGTAATTTCCCGTGATTCCAATGATAATGGGATCATAAACTCCAGCGCCGATCACTTTCCCCTCTTCCAAATCGGCAGGAATAAATACAAACCGTTTCAAATTGGCCACCGCCCCATAGGCTGAAACAGCTCCAGCCAAATTGCCGGTTGAGGCACAGGCCACGGTGGTAAAACCCAGTTCGCGGGCCCGCGTTAAGGCCACGCTCACCACACGGTCTTTAAATGAAAAGGTGGGATTGACCGTGTCATTTTTAACGTAAAGATTTTTAAGCCCCAAGAGGGCGCCCAAATTTTTAGCGTGAATGAGAGGGGTCATTCCTTCTTGGAGGGTCACGATATTTTTTGATTCGACCGGCAAAAGACCCCAATATCGCCACAACGATCTCGGCCCGGCCTCGATGGATTCACGTGTCACTGTTTTCTGAATCATCTCATAGTTGTAATCAACTTCGAGGGGCCCAAAACAAAATTCGCAAACATGGTGGGCCTTGGCTTCAAAAAGCCGGCCACATTCTTTACACTTTAGTCCTTTTATTTTCGCTTCCATCTTTCTCTCCGTTTAGCACCTCTTCGAACAACAAAAAACCCCAGAGGGCGTTACCACCTGGGGTCACGGTTCCTCTTATCGTCCAGCTATGCTGGATGGCGTTGGCACGCATTCGAGTTTTTCGAACCGTTGCCGTGGTTTCATAGGGCCGATCCCTCCACCACTCTTGATAAGGGTGCTGCTTAGTCACTAAAACTGCGGGCGAATCCTAGCAAAAAACAGGCTTTTATTCGACGGTCACGCTTTTGGCAAGATTTCGAGGCTGGTCCACATCACACCCCAAAAACACCGCGATATGATAAGCCAAAAGTTGTAGCGGGATAACATTGATGAGGGGACTCAAATCCTCGGGAACCTCTGGAACAAAAATAACATCCGCCGCTTTTTGAGAAACCAAGGGATCTCCCTTGGTGGCAATGGCAATCACATCCGCGCCGCGGCTTCTGGCCTCCTCAACATTCGACACCATTTTGTCGTACACCGAAGACTTGGTCACAAGGGCCACAATCGGCATATTTTCATCTATCAACGCGATGGGACCATGCTTCATTTCTCCCGCCGGATACCCCTCGGCGTGAATGTAGGAAATTTCTTTGAGTTTCAAAGCCCCTTCCAACGCCACCGGATAATTGACGTTGCGCCCCAAATAGAGAAAATTTTTCCGTCTAAAATATTTCTTGGCAACTTGCATGACTTTCTCTTCACACTCCAGAGTTTCAGTCATCCATTGAGACAAATGTGTCATGTGCTTTCCCATGCTGACCAAATGTGTATTGGAAACAAATTTCCGAAACCGCGCCAAATGAAGCGCCAATAGATGCATGGCCACCAATTGGCCCATAAAAGCTTTGGTGGACGCCACGCCAATTTCAGGCCCGCAATGGGTGAGGAAAAACCCATTGGCATCCCTTGTGATGGATGATCCCACCACATTGGCAATCCCCAACACCCTGGCCCCTTTTTTCTTGGCCAAACGCAAAGCGGCCAAGGTATCCGCCGTCTCTCCCGATTGTGAAACCGCAATCACCAAAGTGCCGGGATCTATAATCGGATCCCGATAACGAAACTCGGAGGCAATATCGACCTGACAGGGAATTCCGCTGTATTTTTCGATCAAATAACTGCCCACCAAAGAAGCATGCCAAGAAGTGCCGCAAGCGATAAACCGCACTCGAGATAGAGAATCGGCTTCTTTTTTAAGAAAGTCCAACTCATGAAGAACCGCGTGAAAGGTGCGAGTGTCGAGACGTCCCAGAAGAGTATTTTCCACAATGCGGGGTTGCTCATGAATCTCTTTAATCATGAAATGTTTGTAGCCGGCTTTCTCCGCTTGTACGGGATCCCAAGAAATTTTATGGACTTTGCGTTGCACGACTTTCCCGCTCACATTAAGGAACTCCACGCCGTTCTGAGACAACACCGCCAAATCCCCATCTTCTAGAAAAACAACCTCCCGGGTATAAGACAGAATAGCCGGCACGTCAGAGGCGAGAAAATTTTGACCGTCTCCCATACCCACGATCAACGGGCAATCGCGCCGCGCCCCCAACACAACATCGGGAATATCGGAACACACAATTCCAAGAGCAAAAGTGCCCTTGATTTCCTTCAACGCCGCCAAAACGGCCTGCACAAAAATTTCTTTCTCGTCAGAATTCCGTTTGGTGAGTTTTTGTCGGTGATGGCTGATGAGATGGCCGACCACTTCGGTGTCGGTCTCTGATTTAAAATGACAACCTTCGGCCGCCAATTTTTCTTTAAGAGATATGTAATTTTCAATGATGCCGTTATGAACAACGATTATTTTTCCTGTATGGTCGGTGTGTGGATGAGCGTTGACTTCGGAGGGCGCTCCGTGTGTGGCCCAACGGGTGTGCCCCAATCCCAGATGTCCGTTGACGGGTTGTTTATGAAGCAGATTTTCCAGCTCAGCCAATTTTCCAACCGAGCGACGCACCTCAAACCCGCTGGGGGTTAATACCGCAACCCCGGCTGAGTCATAACCTCGATACTCAAGTTTCTTCAACCCATCAATCAAGACTTGAGTGGCGTTTAGATGGCCCACATATCCCAAAATTCCACACATATCTTATTCCTATCCCAACTTGGCTTTCATTTCTTTAACCGCTTGATTGAAACCCACAAACAAAGACCGCGCGACAATGGAAAAACCAATATTCAATTCATGAAAGGGGTAAACCTGTATTAAACGAGAAACATTGTCGTAATCAATCCCATGCCCTGCATTGGCCAAAAGATTTAAACGGCCCGCTGTCTCGGCGGCGGATCGAATCCGTTCAAGTTCGGTTTCCACACCTTTGTCCTTTACGCGAAACAAACGCGCGAATTCTCCTGTATGCAACTCAACGGCATCCGCGTTTAATTCTTTCGCGATCTTGACGGCCTGAAAATCTGGATCAACAAACAAGGACACCTTAATTCCCCGCGACTTTAAAATTTTGACCACACGGCCAATCTTATCTGATTCATGTTGAACATCAAGCCCCCCTTCTGTGGTGAGCTCTTTTCGCTTCTCTGGGACCAAACACGTCCACGCTGGAACAAGCTTCTGCGCAATGGCAACGATGGATGGATCAATGGACATTTCCATATTTAACGGGACTCTGAGATGTTTTTTAAGTTCCTCGAGATCACTTTCTTGAATGTGACGCCGATCTTCTCTTAAGTGGGCTGTGATTCCGTCCGCTCCGCCCTGAACAGCCGTTTGAGCGACTTGGACGGGATCCGGAAACTTTTCTCCACGCGCTTGTCGCACTGTCGCGACATGATCAATATTAACGCCGAGCCGCACCCTGAGCCTCAACAACGGCAGTAGCGATCTGCCGCGCATACACTTCTAAATCTTTTTTGACAGGCCCCTCAAGCATGATTCTCAGCAACGGCTCGGTCCCCGAATATCGGATGACAACTCGGCCCATATCCTTAAGCGATTTTTCAACTCGGCTCACCACTTGTGAAACGTTGGGAAGACGATTTAAGGGAGTTTTGTCTTTCACCGGAATATTGAGCAACACCTGGGGAAATTTCTTCATGAGCGAGACCAGGTGAGACAAAGTTTCTCCCTTTCCCTTCAGAATCGAAAGCACATGAAGCGCCGTTAAGAGCCCATCTCCTGTCGGAAGAAAGGCTCCGAGAATAATATGACCCGACTGCTCGCCTCCCAATACGGCTCCTTTTTCACGCATGGCTTCTGATACAAAACGGTCCCCCACCGACACCTCGAGGGTTCGAATCCCCAAACTGGCCAATGCCTTTTTTAAGCCCAAATTGGCCATCACGGTTATTACGACGGTGTTGTTTTTTAAAATTTTTCTCTCTTTGAAACTTTTCGCCAACAAAGCAATGATATGGTCTCCATCCAGAACAGTTCCCTTTTCATCAACCAAGATGACACGATCTCCGTCTCCGTCAAATGCGATTCCCAAATCACATTTTTTTCTCTTTACGAGCTGAGCCAGTTTTTCCGCATGCTGAGAACCACATCCGACATTGATATTGCTTCCGTTGGGCCGAGCGCCCATCACAAACAATTGGCAACCCAACCGTTTAAAAATATGTGGCGCGGTATGAGAGTTCGCTCCATGGGAGCAATCCAATGCCACGCGGAAAGAGGAGAAATCAGGCACCTCGCGAAGAGTTGAAGAAAGAAAGGCTTCGTAATCACTATGCAAAGCGTCCATCTGTTTCCAGGTTCCGGTTTTTTGGGTGAAATTAATTTTCGTTTTGGAGAAAAATTTCTTTTCGGTTTCCTGCTCCCACAAATCGGGCCACTTACGGCCCTGGGGCGTAAAAAATTTGATGCCATTAAATTCCGGTGGATTATGAGAAGCCGAAATAACAACACCCGAATGAAACCCGCGCGCCTTCACGAGGTAAGCAACAGAAGGAGTGCTCAAAATACCCGCGTCCACCACATTCACGCCGGCAGAACGAAGCCCCTCCGCAAGCCGCTTGGCCATCCAGAGACCTGATTTTCGGGTGTCACGAACAACCAATACTTGTAGAAGGGTTTGAGGAGTTTTGGTTTTTAATACATTTCCAGCGGCCCAGCCCAACCGAGCCACATCTTTTGAGGTGAGAGGGAATCGGCCTGCAACGCCGCGAATACCGTCGGTTCCAAATAACTGGTTCAGAGGTTTAAGAGGGGCTATGAAGCAGCGGGAAGCCCAAGGAGACTGTTGATCTCGTCTCCATTAAGATTTTCTTTTTCGGTTAAGGCGGCAGCCAAGGTTTCCAGCTTGTCGCGGTTTTTCTCAAGCAAATCTTTAACTTTTTCAAAGGCAGTGGTTAAAATTCTCTTCACTTCCCCATCAATTTGTTGCGCTGTTTGTTCAGAGAAACCACGCTCGTGGCCCATGTCTCGCCCCATAAAAACTTCAGCTTCAGGTTTTTTATAGGTCACCGGCCCCACCGAATCCGACATGCCATATTCGCAGACCATCTTACTGGCCAAGTTGGTGGCCTTCATTAAATCGTCTTGGGCCCCCGTGGTTATTTCAGAAAAAATAATCTGTTCTGCCACGCGGCCACCCATGAGAACCAAAATTCGATTGTAGAGCTCCGTTCTTGACGTTAAATATTTATCTTCTGTTGGTAACTGCATGGTGTATCCCAAGGCCATCCCACGCGAAACAATGGAGACTTTATGAACCGGGTCGCTCCCTGGAGTCAATTTGGCCACCAGGGTATGTCCACTCTCATGGAATGAAACCACTTTCTTTTCATGTTCCGACAACAATCGTGATTTTCTTTCAGGTCCCGCCATCACTCGATCGATGGCCGATTCCAAATGATTCATCTCAACCGCGGATTTGTCAAAACGTGCCGCCAACAAGGCGGCCTCATTGACCACATTGGCCAAATCGGCTCCGACGAAACCAGGCGTTCTCCGGGCAATGACCGTCATATCGACATCGGCCGCCATTTTGACATTCGCCGCATGCACTTTGAGAATTTGTTCCCGTCCTTTCAAGTCCGGCGCGGGAACCATAATATGCCGATCAAATCGTCCTGGTCTCAAGAGAGCCGGGTCCAAAACATCGGGCCGGTTGGTGGCGGCAATGAGAATCACGCCATCGCGGCTTTCGAACCCATCCAACTCCACCAAAATCTGGTTTAAGGTTTGTTCCCGTTCGTCATGCCCCCCGCCGATACCAGCGAACCGGTGCCGACCCACGGCATCGAGTTCATCAATGAAAAGCAAGCAAGGCGCGTTTTTTTTGCCTTGGTCAAACAAGTCGCGAACGCGGGAGGCGCCAACACCGACAAACATTTCCACGAATTCCGATCCACTGGCCGAGAAAAACGGAACATTGGCCTCACCCGCTACCGCTTTGGCCAACATGGTTTTCCCAGTGCCTGGTGAACCATATAGGAGGACTCCTTTCGGAACTTTTCCACCCAATCGCTGAAACTTGGCGGGGTCTTTAAGGAAATCAATGATCTCTTTAAGTTCATCCTTGGCTTCGTCGACCCCAGCAACATCTTTAAAAAGAACTTTGCCTTTTTTGGTTGTTTGGTTTTTGGCTTTGGATTTTCCAAAGGCCATGGCTTGTCGGCCCCCGCTCTGCATTTGTCGAATAACAAACATCCACCACAAAAAGAAAAATAACCCGATCCACAGCGCATTGGCCAAAAGCGACGTGACCCAACCTCGATCTTGAGCTCCGGCATAATTTTTAACGCCATACTCCTCAAGTTGATCGACAAGTTTGGGGTCCATCAAAGGAATGGTTTGAAATTTTTGCTCAGTGCCGGTGGGGGTTCGGAAAGATCCTTCAATCAAGCGATCGGTCATTTGCAGTTCAGAAATCTGCCCATCTTTCAAAAGAGTTTTGAATTCAGAATAGGGAATTTTCATGCGTGAAGGCGTGCGCGAGGTTTGAAGGAAAAACAAAATCATTCCAAATACGATGACCCACATAACCAACGTACGCGCATCAAATTTTTTCATGTGATGTTTTTCCTCTCCTCATTATTTCGTTTGCCTCAAGACAAACATTGATGTGGTGGGTGAACCTTTGGATTTGGACAATCTTTCAACGACCCAACCCTTTCTTAATTGCCACAATCGTCCACCAGAAGGTGGGGATTTCATCCATTCTCTCAATTGTTCAACTGCCTCGTACGTCAACAGATCCCGTCCCAATGATCGACGGAGAAACCGCCTTTGAACCGCGGGAGAATATCTTAATAGCCTCTTCAAATCAAGCAAACGCCCATTTGGCCCCTGGTCCTTTAGCAACCTCGCGTCCAAACCTTTCATTCGTTTCTCCCATTCCAATTTTTCGTCGTAAACCATCTCAGACAATTGAAAGATCCGCTTTTTGAATCCGGGCGACTTTTTTTCAATTTTGGGAATCAATTCCGCCCTCAGCCAATTTCGCAGATATTTGAGATTTCTATTCGTGGCATCCAGCCGGAAGCGACGTCTAGAACTTCGAAGGCGCCCCAGAAGTTCCTTTTTGGACATATTCAACAGCGGCCGGGCCAACCAAACCTTGGACCGCTCCAATTTCCTCAAGGGCGCCATCCCTGAGAGCCCGTCACAACCTGTTCCGCGCATGAGGTTCATGAAAACGGTTTCCACCTGGTCATCCAACGTATGGGCCGTCATAACAATTTGAAGATGATGCTGGCGCGCCAGCGCCTCAAGCATGGCATATCTTTTTTCTCTGGCCACCTCCTCCAGATTTCCTTTTTTAAGCGGTCTCACGGCACAGTTTCGAACGTGACAAGTCCATCCCCATTGGCGGGATATATCCCGAACAAATTTTTCATCTCCTTCAGAGGAGAGGCCACGAAGTTTGTGGTTGATGTGCGCCACCTCCACATGAAACCCTCGCTTGGCTTGCCATTCTTTGAGAAGCCAACCCAAAGCCACTGAATCAGGCCCGCCTGAACAAGCCAATAAAATTCTTGATCTAGAAGAAAACAGGGCGGGGAAACGTCGGATGTATCGATCTGGAATTTGCAAGGACTGCTTATTCGTTGGAGGATTTGGGCTGTTTGCCCATACTTCTCTGGGCCAGATAGGTAAACAAAACCATGGACCGTGTGGCTTCGATATCTTGAAAAAACATGGACTTTCCTTGTTGCATATTGGGTAAAGAACGATCAAGAGACCCCTCGTTGGATACTTCCGGAAAAAGCAAATAGGGATCGTTTGAATTGGTATGGGCCACACTTTGAACTTTTACAGAACGGTCCCCTTTTTGGCGAATGAGAACCGCCACATTTTCAAGGATGGGCAACGATTCATCCCGCAGGGTTAACAATCCCGGCAAAAACAATTGATCGTGATATAAAAGAATTGCCAATTCATTCTTGGTGTCTTGAATTTGAACGATATTGTCCGTGTTTGTTGAACGGTTTCTCATCCGCTCGACCAGTGATTTTCTGGCCGCAATGATATCGGATGCATTGGGAGCGGTATCCGCCACACCACCTCTTTTTTTATTGAGGAGGGTGTCCCAGTTCGCATCTTTTTTCGAATCAGTTCCAGCCCCCTCCGACTCCCATTCCATAATTCTTTGTTCTGAGCTTTTCACATATTCAGAAGCGGTGGAATTCTGAGGATCGATTCGTTGAACCTGTTTAAACAAATCAAGCGCGCGCACATATTGACGTTCACTGTAAAGCCTTAAGGCTTCTTCTAACAAGACTTTGACGCGGGGGTCATTGCTTTCTGCAAATAGGACGGGAAGGAAAAATCCAAAAACCAACAGAGCCACCAGAGCCCCGGCTTTTCCATATCCATAAAAGGACTTTTTCATTTCGTGATCTCCAACACAATTTGAGTCACCGAACCTCGGTCTGTGGGCATGGTCACTTTAACACTGAATTGATCAGCGGGCTTCAATAGATTCTCTTGTAGAACTTTTTTCCAAAGCTGGGAACGACGTTGAGCCAAATCCAAATCGCGGTCGGCGATTGTCACGGAGAAGGGAGCTCCTTCATATTTACGCAATTCGTTCATTAACTGGTCCACCAACACTTGAAGGGCAGACGCGAAGGAAGCTTTGTTGTCGTTATAAACCCGTTTGTTGCTGAACTCAAAAACAATGCTGTTTCCCCTGATGTAACGAAGCGCTGGAAGCCAAATTGGATCTCCCACGATGGTTCGAGAGACTTCTGGAGTTTCCTGAATCACCAAAACAGAGGAATATATTTCATCTGTCCGAAGAACAAATTGACCGTTGGTAACGCCATCCCACTGAATGGGTTCGACCGGCGCCGTGTTCCCTTCCAATTTTTTTAACAATTGATTGCTCTGGTCCACCACCAAAAAGGTCCAGGTCTCGTTCTCTCCACGGGGAGGAGGCGCATTGGGGCTTCGGTCAACAATAATGGGAACTCTGGGCGGCGGATAGGCCTGCACAAAAAAAGGCGGTTTGGGAAATTCAATCATAGAGGGACGAAACGTTTTGGGACTGTGAACATCCATCAGCGCCACTTGTTTTTCCTCATCCATGTACCCCAATTCTTCTGTGAGCATCCAATCGGTCTGTCCCAACCGAGAAAAAGGAATAACGTCTTTGAGCGCCACATCGGTCGGAGCGGACACACGTTCAATGTTGATCTTGTCTTTGATTTCACCTTTGACGGTCATATCGAGCGGAGCCGCCATGGCTGCTATGGAAAATGCCGTCATCCCCGCAAAAGCGAGAACCCCGTTAAAACAAACAATAGAGATAAAGTTACAAACCCGTCGTCCCAAACGAAGACATTCCGAGATGACAAAACCCTGAGTGTTTCTTAGCTCGAATAATTCAGTTAAACGGCCATTATCATCTATCAACGGTGAATATTTTAGCGCCGTCGTCCCGGCATGTAGTTTGGCCGGGACCCAGGTTTTGTTAATGGGGAAAACCCGGGCCCCGGCCAAAAACGTGCCGGGGCGACAATTCAACTGAAATATTCGGGCCAATAAGTGTTTCATATTTAACTCAAAGAGTAATTGAACGTAATGTATCCCACTTCTTCTCGATTGGCTCCATCGGTGAGCGGAGCAAATTTCCACTTCCGCAAAGCGGCGATGGCCGTGTCATCAAGCTTAGGATAACCAGAGGTTTTACGAACAACAATTAGATTTTTAACAAATCCATTGGGATCCACGGTAAATTCCAGCAGAACCGAAGCCGAAATTCCTTGCGCTTGCGCCCAATCCGGATATTCAGGGGGAACTTGTTTCTCAATTTTTCTGTCTTTAAGAGGTCCGGATATAACAAACAGAGAAGGTTTCTCTTTTTTCTTGGGGAGTGACGCCACCACCGGTGCCGCTGAATTCGCTGTTCCCAATCCCGTGCCACCCGAAACTCCCGGGGTCGGGACCGCTTGAAATGATTTGCCCGCGTCTTTTTTTACTCCCGTTCCGCCGGGAATACCTCCCGGAACGCCCCCGGGCACGCCCCCCGATCGGCTCCCTGTGTTAATTTGGTTCGCGCCAGCATCCCGGGCAATGATGGAATCGCGCAATCCCAATTGAGGAGCGCCTCCCAACCCCACCGGGGGCACCGCTCCGATCCGTCCCTTGTCTGTTTTCTGGGTAACCGGCGCTGAAAAATTTTCCGTTGTGGCTTTGGACCCCGTCCGAATGGACACCACCGGCGCCGCCGCGCCCGAAATACTGGGGCCGTCTCCTCCAATCGACTTCACCACATCTCCTTTTCCCAACTGAAACGATCCTTTGTTGGATTTCACCGCGGAACGGTCATCGATGGTTCCGAGTTTCTGGGCGGAAAGAGGAGCAATGCCCGGCACTGGCGCATTCATGGCCAACTTGGCCTCATTAACCAATTTCGGATCGGCTTTTGTCTGAAATCCACTTTTCGTGGCCAAGGTGGGTTGAATTTTTTCCGGCATGTCGAGTTTGGCCTGAAGCGGCAACGGTTTGGGGGCTTCCAATAATTTTTCCGGTAAAGGTTTGGGGTCCAAAGGAGGCGGTGGGGGTGGCTCTTTTTTGACCAACGCCTTTAGTTTCTCCATCAAACTGGCCTCTTTGACCACCGGCGGAGGCGGCGCCTGCACTTCCACGGGTTTGGGCTTCTCCGGCTCAATAAGATCAACCGAGACCAATCGTTCGGAAGGCCGATCGATGGATTTTTTATGCGCATCGAATTTCATAAAGAATAGTGGGATATGCATGACCAAGGCAAAAATAAAACTCATCACATCCAAGCCAAACGAAGGGCCTTGGTTGTTCCAACTTTTACCGAAGTCGATGGGGGTTGCTGTTTTAGCCATTGGGTTTTGTTTGTTCCGTTCCGATTGAAATATTGGACGCTCCGGCCTTTTTACATTCCGCAATAAGATCCGTGAGAGTTCCATAGGTCGCCGCGCGGTCCACCCGCAAAATAACCAAAATCTCAGGGTCTTCGATCAACAGCTTTCGCAAAGCTGGAACAAAGTTCTCAGGCTCCACCATGTCCGTGTTGATGGCCATCCGTCCGTCAGGCGAATAGGTGACCGATATATTTCGGTCCTTGCTTTCAATGGTGGAGGCTTGAGGCAATTTGACCGGCAAATCCGCCGTTTCAAGAAGAGGGGAGGTAACCATCAAAATAATCAGGAGGACCAAACACAAGTCGATCACCGGCACAATATTGACGCCGGCGATGGTGGGTTCTTCTGATAATAGCGCGTTCATTTTCATGATCCCGTTGGCCCTCCTTTTAATAAAGACACCTTGCTGGCTCCATGTTGTTTGGCCAAGTCCAGCAAATGGACCACGGCCCCCACTTCAATATTATCGTCAGCTGACACAATCACCGCCCGCGTGGGTTCATCGGAAATTTTTATCGCGAGTTGCTCGGCCAAGAATTGCTCGGACTCAATGGGGTTGTTGTTGAGAAACAAACCCTGCGACGTGATTTTTATGAGAAGCGGATCCGGTGTTTTTTCCTGGACTGCCTTTTTCGTGGCTTTAACTTTCTCAAGGCGTGGTGTTTGAACCCGAATCATGGATGACATCACCATGGGGGAAAGCACCATGAGGATAATAAGGAGCACCAACGACAGGTCCGCCAACGGAACCACGTTGATGGTTTCTGTCTCGCCTCCTTCATCTGTCATCATTTCCGACATATCTATCTCTCCTCATTTATGACCTGCCAAACCACCTTTTCGACTCTCACTGCTTGCTCCAGCATTCCTCTGTCCGGAGCCTCAGTTTGCCACCCGTTCGAACCTGGGCCCCGGCCAAGAAACATGCCGGGGCGACGACGTTTGTATTATTTTCCGCTGGTCAGGAATATCATCTCTTGACCGAAAATATCGCTGTTGGTCAGCGTGTTCTTCATCCATATGTTAAACCAGTTGTAAATGATGGCCGCGGTAATAGCGACCGCAATTCCGCCGGCGGTCGCGATCAACGCTTCTGAAATACCCGCCGCCACAATGGTCGGTCCGCCGGAACCAGAGATGGCCAAATCGCGGAATGAGCGCATCACACCCAACACGGTTCCCAAGAGTCCAATGAGCGGGCAGATAAAACTGAGTGTTCCAAAAATCCACAACCGCCTTTGTAAAAGGGACTGAAGTCTCTGGTGATAAAAAAGAACCAAACTTTCCCGTTCATAGCGCGGCAGGTGCATCGCGTCGATTTGCGCCGCGATGGCTTCAGGAATAAGCCCTTTTTTCCGCAAGGCCTCATTTTTAGCCTCCGCCATTTTCCCGGCCTTCACAAAAGTGCGAACTCGGTCCAACAAGTGCGTATTGACGCGAGCAAACCGGAAGAAAAAAATCATTCTCTCAATCATCACTGTGATGCAAATAACAGACAGCACCATCAGCACCGGCAAAACAATACTCACCGACATAATTTCTTTAAATGTAAGCGGATGCATCTTTCCTCCTAGTTTGCGAGAACCTTTTGCAGCTCTTCGATCCGTGAACGGGCATTCGATAAGGCCGTTTCATCTTTGGCATTCTCTACCACATCTTTGTACGTCGAAAGGGCTTTCTGGGCTTGGCCTTGCCCAATATAAAGTTCAGCCAACCGGCTCAAGGCGGCGATCCGGTAGGCGTCGTCTTTGGGTTGAAACGTTAAGAGCTTTTCGTAGGCGCTCATTTCCATATCGTTTTGGCCGGCTCTGCTGTACAAGTTCCCCACGCCATACATGGCTTGAGCAAACTCAGGTCTAGAAGGTTCCACCCGCTCGTAATAACCAATGGCTTCCGCCGCCGCTCCATTTTGTTCTTTGATTTGCGCCAATTGAAGGTTCAACTGGGCCTTTTTGGATGGATCGGTGGTGCGGCCCAGAAGCGCCTCAAAGGCTTTTTCGGAATCCGCCGTCTTCCCAACTTTTGCATAGGCGAGCGGGATGTTTTCAGCGGCTTGCGAGGACAAGGGATCGTCTGGAAATTTCTGCACCAAACTTTCAAAAGTCATGGCGGATTCATCAAAACGATTCAAATTAAACAAACTCACCCCCAGACGAAACATCGCCGTGGGAACCTGCTCATCATTGGGAAACTGGGCCAAAAAGTTTTTATAGGCCGACACGGATTCTTCATTCTTTTCTTGTAAGAAAAAGGATTCCGCCCGGTAGAACGAGGCCTGCGCCGCCAAACTGCTGGCCGGGAATTCAATGAGGATTTTTTCAAAATATCCCAAGGCCGTTTTGTAGTCCTTATCATTGTAGGCCTTCGCGCCTTTGTCCCAATACAAATCAGCCAATACCTGGGACTTGGCTTGCCCCTTGGTCAACTCTTCAATTTCAGACTCCGACTTCCCGCCCTGCACATAGGACATTTGCAGGAAATCTTGCACGCTGGCCACCTCTTCGGCCGCGGGATAAAGAAGCAAAAATTCTTGGTAGCGGGGAATGGCCTCTTTATAATTGCCGGCGTTGTAGTAGCAATGCGCCAATTGGAGGCGCGCCTCTTTGAGCCGATCGCTGGTGGGATGCTTGACGATGAAAACCTGAAAGGCTTGAACAGCGGCGGTGCTTTCCCCCAAATCAAACAATGTCCGAGCGGATTGGAACCGGGCCTTTTCAGTCAGGATGTGATCCGGATATTTGTCCGCCAATTTGTTCCATACGCTCACCGCGTCGGTGTAATATTCAAGCCGGTAGAGAGCCTGGGCTTCTTGAAACATGGCCTGAGGGACCCGAATATCCTTCGGGTAATCGGTTTGAAAAGTGCGGAAATAGCCAATCGCTTGTTCATATTTTTTCTGATTGAAAAAAATATTTCCTGATTGGAGCGTGGCCAAAGCCAGCCATTCGGGTTTGTTTTTCTGTTTGGCGATCGCCGCGAATTGCTGCAAGGTTTGAAACCCCTGGTCCAATTGCCCATTTTGCGCCTGGGCCACCCCCAACCCCAGATAGGCGTAAGGGGTTAACGGAGAATCAGGCGCGGCAGAAAGATATTGTTGATATCGTTTTTGAGAAAGTTCGAAATTCCCCAGGGTTAACTGGCCTTCTGTCACCCAGAATTCCACTTCCGGATATTTTTCCCGTATGTCGGCGGGCAAATTGGCCCAATGATGGTACACATGGGTCACAAGTTCCTGCCATCTCTGCGCTTTCACATAGGAAAGAGCCATCAAATGGAGGGCCCGCGCGGAATAGGCGGATTTAGGAAATCGGTCAACGACGGTCTGATAGGCCGCCAAGGCTTCTGCCGGACGCCCCACTTTGTCGTAACAAAATCCTTGAACCAACAAAATTTTCGGGGTGAGCTCGGCATCAAAAAAGTTGCCCAGCCCTTCTTCTGAAGCCGCCAAGGCCTCTTGATATTTGCCAAGCGCGGCCAAGGCCCACATCAACTGATAATTTTCATCTGGGGTTCGGTCGCGTGATCGCCCTTTTTTCCGGATACTGGCGACCAACTCAGGAATGCGGTCCATCTGTACCCAAGATTCCGTGACCAATTGCCGGATTCGATCCGCCATCGAAGGATGTAAATCCAACTTCGAAAGCGGCTCCAAGCGATTGATGACTTCTTGATAGTGCTGACGGCGCATGTCCGCGCAAGCCATGCGGAATTGGGCCTCCACTTGCAGCGTTCCATTGGGAAATTCGCTGAGCCAACGCTGAAAACTTTGGAAGGCCAGCGGATAATCCTGTTGTTGGTAATAGGTTTCGGCCACTTCAAAAGCTCCACGCTGGGCCCAAACCGTCCCGGGGAATTTTTGGGTTAATTTCTGAAAATTGGCCAGTCCCTTGGACGATTGTCCCATGCGCCGATAGGCCAATCCCGCGAAATAAAGATTTTTGGGATCCTCCAGATCCTTTTCGAAGAAGGCCAGACTGCGTTGATATTGATCATTTTGGAAAAGCATGATCCCGGAGGGGTACAGCGCCCGCGCGTAGGTTTTGTAATACTCATTTTCGAGAAGCAGAATATCGAGGTGGGCTTGAGCGCTGGACCGATTCCCCTGCGCCAAGGCGGCCATGGCCATCCCCAAGGTCGCCTCCGCCTGCAAAGAGATGTGCCCCTCTTTTCGGACATTGGAAAATT
The DNA here is from genome assembly GCA_022072025.1 of Elusimicrobiota bacterium. Classification (NCBI taxonomy): domain Bacteria; kingdom Pseudomonadati; phylum Elusimicrobiota; species Elusimicrobiota bacterium. Next base: position 50,800 of record JAJVIP010000014.1, on the reverse strand, counting down.
GATCATAGGATTCGCCGTAAAGCCCCATGTAAAAATAACACTCCGCGAGCCGGTATTGAAAACTGGAGAGCTTGTAGATATCCGCCAACGGAGCCTCGGTTAACTGCAAAAAAATCTGGGCCGCTTCGCGGTAATTTTCGGTTTCAAACAACAACTCCGCCATGGTCGCCCGCGCGTTGATGGTGTTCACCTGGTCGGGGGGTTGCTGCTCAAGAAGAAACGAAAGAGATTTGTAAAAAGATTTGGGATCTGTGGACCTGAAATTCACTTCATGTTTTTCAGATTTTCGATTGGGAATAAACCGTTTACCGTGAATGGAGCTGTGAACACCGATCAGCAGGAACAGTGAGAGCCATAATGTATTTGGTTTAGTTTGACGTGTCATTTTTATTGCGCAGGCAACTTGAGCCAGTATAACAGAACCATTCGAAATTTTTCCAGGACAACCAAATAGTTTCTGTGTGACAGTGGAATATGGTAAATCTCCTCGAAATTTTTGTATCTCTTGCGCGTTTCAAGTGATGAGCAAAGGGCACCGTCATCCCGGCCCTTCTTCAGAAATGACGCCATTGTGGACAAGCGGATAAGCCGGGATCCAGCCGTTCCCGCGAAGGGGGTGAAGACCCCCTCATCTTCTGGAAAAGATGGATCCCGGCTTATGCTCTCCTTATCATCCGCACCTTCTAACAAAAGGGCCGGGATGACGAATCAAGAGGCACTCAAGACGCTCATACGACACAAATTTTTTAAATAGGAGATTCAGTTTATGTCAATTTTGGTTGTGGGTTCGGTCGCGCTCGATTCAATCAAGACCCCTTTTGGCGAGGTCAAAGAAGCTTTGGGAGGGTCGGCCACGTATTTTTCGTACGCCGCCAGTTTTTTCGCCCCCGTCCGGCTCGTAGCCGTGGTGGGAACGGACTTCCCAAAGGACCATATCAGCCTGCTCACCCAGCGCGGCATTTCAACAGATGGACTTGAAACCGCCCCCGGCAAAACGTTTCGTTGGACAGGGCTTTACGAGACCGACATGAACGCGGCCCGCACCCTCAACACGGAACTCAATGTGTTTCAGTCCTTTCAGCCGAAAGTTCCGGCCAGCCACACCACCACACCCCACGTCTTTTTGGCCAACATCGACCCGGATCTCCAATTGGAAGTGCTCAACCAAATTAAATCCCCCCAGTTGGTGGGGTGCGACACCATGAATTTGTGGATTGGCCTCAAATCCGAAAGTTTGAATAAACTTCTAAAAAAGGTGGACATCTTCCTCCTCAATGATGGTGAGGCCCGGCAATTAACAGGCATCACCAACCTCATCAAAGCCGGATACGATTTGCTTAAACGGGGCCCCCGCGTGGTGGTGATCAAAAAGGGCGAACATGGGGCCATTCTTTTCACCAATGACTTCTTCTTTATTTCCCCCGCTTACCCAGTTGAAGATGTGTTCGACCCCACCGGCGCCGGCGATTGTTTCGCGGGCGGATTCTTTTCTTCGCTCGCCGTGAACGGCAATTTTTGGGATGAAACGGCCCTGCGGAAATCGGTTATTTTCGGAACGGTGATGGCGTCCTTTAACGTGGAATCCTTCAGTTTGGACCGACTCACGCGTCTTCAACAGAGCGACATTGTGGACCGTTACAACAAATTCAAAACCTTCACCCATTTTGAGCCGGCCGACCATACAACGTCTTTTAAACCGGCCATCATGTCCATCTCATAATAAGGAGTCAATATGGCCACACTGGTCCTCGTCCGACACGGACAATCACAATGGAATCTCGAAAACAAATTCACCGGATGGGTAGATGTCGACTTGACCCCGAAGGGCGAACAAGAAGCCATCGGGGCGGGCCAAAAGTTGAAGGATCTCAAATTCGACAAGGCCTTCACCTCAGAACTTAAACGGGCCCAAAAAACCCTTCAGATTATTCTCAAAGAAATCAATCAAACCAACCTCCCCATTGAAAAAGACAAAGCGCTCAATGAACGCCATTACGGGGACCTGCAAGGCTTGGACAAAGCCGCCACCGCAAAAAAATACGGCGAGGAACAAGTGCACATCTGGCGACGCAGTTATGACATTGCCCCACCCAACGGAGAGAGCCTCAAGGACACGGCGGCTCGAACGCTTCCCTACTTCAACTCAAAGATCCTTCCAGAAGTAAAGGCGGGAAAAAACATTCTGGTGGCCGCGCATGGCAACAGCTTGCGCTCCATCGTGATGGAATTGGAAAAGCTCACCAAAGAACAAGTCCTCGCCCTGAACCTCGACACCGGTGTCCCCCTCTTTTACGACACCAACCCCACCGGCCAACTTATTCGACGGCGGTGATGCTCACCACGTTTTCGCCGGGGTATTGCTGAACGGCTTTGTCCCTCCTTGCGCCTCGATGAAATGCCGAAGGGCCAGGCGAAATGCGATTTCGTTTCCCGATTCCAAAATCGGCGGCAGCCTTCTCCCAAAAGGTGCGCTCGGCGGCGATGAGGCCAGATTTTTGACCGTTCGTGTGTTAATATAACACCTTATAAAAATCTAATTAGATGCGAGGTGAGTCTATGTTCAACATTAGCGAAGATATTCATTCTCTGACCGATTTCAAGCGTCATACAACGAATTATGTCAAGCAGATCAAGCATCGTCGGCGCCCCATGGTGTTGACGGTTAATGGGAAAGCTGCTCTTATAGTCCAAGACGTGGGTTCTTACCAGAAACTCTTGGAACTCGCGGATCAGTTCGAAGCGATTTCCTCCATTCAAGAAGGGATGGCTCAATCCAAGCGAGGCGAAGCGATGTCCTTGGCTAAGTTCGATAAACATATGCGCAAAAAGTATGACATACCGCGTTAAGCTGACACCACGCGCACAAAAAGATACCGAAGAACTTTACCGTTGGGTTATTCACCGTGCGCCACACCAAGGAGCGCTGTGGTACAACGGATTAATCGAAGCGATAGAGTCGCTTGCGCATCACCCCCAACGTTGCCCGATTGCTCTTGAAGGGAAGGAGTTGCGTCAACCAGTTCACCACTTGCTTTACGGGAAGAGACCCTATCGAATCTTTTTTTGGATTATTAACCATGAGGTGCATATTTTGCACATTCGTCGTGGCGCACGAAAACCATGGAATCTAGAGCTTTAATCCGTGGGTTTGGAGTTATAAAGTGATACTGCACCCCTCGAAAATGAGGGGAATGTTCGCACAAATGCTGAAAACGCGAGGCGAAATGTATGCCAAGATTCAAAAAACCTGCGAAAATCGGAGTTCGTGGATTTCATCGAAACACACGCAAGGTTTGTTTTTTGGATGAGGAAGAACATCTTGAGTAAAAAAGAACTCGTTTTTCCTGTAACGATCGCGAACCGACCTGAGATCCCACAAATAATAAAGGTTGGAGGAGCCCATGTCATCTAGAAGCTGCTTGGCGAGCGTGGTCTTACCGGTTTGACGGGGACCTGTGATGAACCGCATCTGCCGCCCCCACTCTCTTGAAAATGCCACCTGTGATAAAGCACGTTCGATCGTGATGACTATTCTAATGGATCCTTTAAAATAGTCGACCCCACCCACCCGTGGACCCCTGCTGAAAAACTCCCTCTCACCCCCCGCCGGCCAACTTATTCGACGGGGGTGATGGTCACCACGTTTTCGGCGGGGTATTGAAAGGGGCCCATGCCGGGGATTTCGATGGTGATTTGACTGGCGGATCTGGCCTGCATGATCCCCTTGACCTCGCGCCCCGACTTGAGTTTGAGCGCCACGTAGGTCCCAATCAGCCCGTCCTTATTGTTAACCACCTTGGGGGGTGCGGTGACGGGCGCGGTTTTGGCCGCTGGAGAGACCGCCTTTTTTTTGACACGGCGTTTACGTACGGCACTTTTTTTGGGGGTCACCACGGCGGGTGTGGCCTGGGGCTTGGGTTGGACCGCCGTTACGGGAGCCGGAACCGTATCCGTCACAGGGGGCGGAGCTTGAGCGGGAACTTCGGCAGCAACAGAATTATTTTCAGCCGGAACTGGGGGAATGTCGGTTTTGTCAGCTTCGGCGGACGATTTTTCTAAGGCATCGCCCGATTGCAAGGCTTTAATCCGCTCAACAACCCATTCAGTGGTGGAGGTGAGCCCCTCCAACTGGTTTTTAAATGAAGAGGGATCCAAAAATTTCAAAGGCCCCAGAAGAACAAAACCGGCCGCGCCGGAAAATAACAATAAACCACCGATGGTTATCCGCATGTAAACAAGCATTTGCGGAATAACCCCTAAAAATCAAGTGGATTATTAAATCTCAAACTCGGGGCAGGGAGCGCCGTACAAGGCACCCTGCCCCGTCTGACGAGAAAAGGGAACGGAGGAAGCCTGTGTGACCTCCTGGATCGTTAGAAGAATGTGAGGATCCTCCAATTGACTCAGCAGAGAGCGAAGGGCGATGCCCATATGTTCTTTCTGTTTCATATCGTGAATCAGCAGTTCTCGGCCCTTGTCCCCTGCAAATTGAAACATGCGCGACGGATAGTGGGATTGGAGAAGGGACAAATCCCCCATGGGCATATCGACGCCCAAATATGAAATCTCTTGGCCACCCACCATTTTCTGACGCGGAACAAACACAATGCGCCCTCCCCATTCCTTTAACACCCGACGGGTGGCCGCCAAATCGGCCCATTGGCGCATGGCGTTGTAAGCCGGGTGACGCCCCTCATTTTCCTTAAGGTATGTTTGAACAGCCGCCTCAAACGCCCGCGCCAACAAGGGGAATGAGTTTTCGTGGGTTTCGGTCAACACATGAAATTCAGAATTTCCGAAGGTGGACCCCGTACCGCCCTTTTGACCACTGGGATTGGACACGGTCTCGATGGCGTTCACATATCCCTTCTCAAAAAGCGAAAGGGCAAAGGTGAGCGCCTTGGCGTTGATGATTTCGGTTGAATGGCGATCCATGTCATTGATGCGGATCACGTTCATCACCTTGGCGCCGCGACTGAGGAAATAAGAAAAAGCGTCCAATTCCATCGGTTTGATGGGACGCCCGGATTCGGTGTAGGTGGTAAAGTCACTGGCTCTCGAGGCTTGAATGAGCGCGTACAAATGTCCAGTCGCGTCACGGGCCTCCATATCCTCCAACAACCGTAATTTCCCTTCTTCATCACACGTGAGCCCCCTGGCCAATTCTTGCTCAATGGTCACAACATTGGAGGGTTCAAAGCCATAAAATGAAAATTTCTCTCGTAAATTTTCACTGTGAACTTGGTTCAAATTGTGACGGGAACTCACGAAGAAAAGAATTTTCTGATGGGCCAACGCCTCCTTGTAGCGCGCGGGGGCCTCTTCAACTGTTAAGCGTCCGCATTGAATTTCATCCTGAATCACTCGCCGGATCGCCGCCCGCAAGAGGAAGGGCTGTTTGGGACCGAGAGGAAGATCCAATAAAAAGGAAGAGACCCGTTGGTCCAAGTCTCGCACGGTCTGCCCGATGGATTGGAGGTAATACTTCACAGCATTGTCCGCCGCCGATGTTTCCTGCGCCATCCGATAAGGGTTTAAATTGTAGAGGGGCCCTTCGGCAAAACGGGTCGCCTCGCCGGCTTGGAATAAAATGTGGAGGACCTCGCCCTCCAAAATGGCCTGATTGGCTTGTTGGGTGGCGGGGGTTCGCAAATCCAGAACGTCGGCTTTCGCCACGCCAACCGGGACGTCCAATTCGCAATGAGGATCGAAAAGCGGGTTTGGCCCGTGGGTTCGTATGAAAACTTCAATCTCTTCTTTTTTCCCTCGCGCCAACAACCGCCCCAAAGTAACCAATTCGTGGTCAGCCAAACTCTCTTTGAGTTCGCTCAAACTGGCCTGTTCAAAGCTGGCCAAGGATTCAAACGCCGCCACACCCGGTTTCTCGCGACGAAACCCGCGCCAACGTTGTTCAGGAATAGGAGAGTTCCACATAGGGGACGGATCTTAACTTAACACGGAACTCCCACAGAAACAAAAAAAGCCCCGCCCACCAATTCGAATGGCGGACGGGGCAATGACAGGGTTTTCAAACTTTAACGATCAGGCCATCATTTTGGCCAAATTATCTAAATCATGCTGATTGGTAATAGTTTCGCCGATATTGATATCCAATATTTTGGCCACCAAACTCACCAAAGCATCCAGAATTTGAGACGCTCCTGAAAAACGGGCGTAGGAATACAAGGCCAGCGCAAAATAAACGAAGTTATCCTGAAGCCGAACCACCTCTACACCAGGCATCAATTCGTTCATGGCGACTGGATTCAGGGTGAATCCATACACATTTCCTTGATTATTTTGATCGGAAATCTTCGCCCCCGAAAATTGAGCGGTCTGCAAAAGGTTTGCGGTGAGATTCCCAGGCTTATTGGAAAGGCTCACAAAGCTCTCATACCCCAATGACTTAACTATGATTCCTTGCCGTTGCAAAGGTTTGACGGCATCAAAAAGGGCCGATTCATTGCCTTTCAAGTCAGCGGAACTATTGGTCAACAAAACATTGATTTTTCCTTGAGATCCACCACGTAAACGGTTGTCCATCCGAATGTAGGACAGAACGGCCTCATTGATCACTTGGGAAGGCGAATTCGATGTAAATTGCAATTGAGCGATATCCAAAATAAAAAACCGGCTCTCCTGACCTGCAACGGTTTTATCTTTAACGATCGCCTTCGCCTCCTGAATGAACTGCCGGCGAATATTCCCCATTTCAGGGAAAACCCGCGTCAAAGTTGAACCCAAATAATCCCCGGTTCGAGAAAAAGCTGTTTTCCCGCCAGCCACCAGAGGTTTCCTGAAATACATAGCAAACCCCGCGGCCACCAGGATGGCCACCACAACCAACAATCGAAACAGAACGGTGCTGATATCGGAAGTGGTGAAAAAATCGGTGGCATAACCCAATATCCCAAACACCGCGGTTAGGGCGACCAACGGTTTAAACCCCACCAAACCTCTTCGGATGGGCTTGGTTCCATCATTTCCTCTAGAGGAACCACCTAGACCTGGTTCGATTTCACCTACAACTTCTTCGGCTGCCTCTAAAAGAGGTTTTCCTGCTTGGACTCCTTCAGCCAAGGGACGGGTTCCCCCTTTTTGGCGCAGATAGGAAACGCGTTTGGAACGGTAGGTTATTTCTTGGCTCAACGACACTTCCGTTTCAAGCTGGGGGCGGACCACTTCATAGGCCAACCCTGCTTCTTTGAGGAGTTTGGTGATGCCCGGGGTGTGGAAGCCCCCGGCCACAAAGGCAACGAGGGACCGATCCGCCTGGGCTGACTGCAACACCTGCATCAAATTTTCGACCATGGCCTCATCGCGCTTTTGGGCGGCCAGATAAAAGCCTTTGGCCCCTTTAAAGGCGGTGATCAAAGTGGAGGCGCTTAGGACCGGCGTTCTAAAATTGTAACCCAAGTCATCCACCTGTTCGGCCACGAAATCACGGATGGCGGCATGCTGCGCCACAATGGCGCGCAGACTGATCTTTTGTTGCCGGACCCATTCTTGAGGAATCATGTTGAGAGAGAAAAAACGTTCTTGCAATTCCACCCAACGGAGATGTTCAAACAATTGGAACGCGATGGGGTGGCGAATCAACCCTTTCGCGATCTCGCTTTCGGCGGACAAAAGCTCATCAAACAAGGCATCCACGTTCACGCCTTCGCAGGCCCGCAAATAGGCCACATAGCGATGAACCGCGGGAGCCTCTTTTTTTGTCTGACTCAAAAGCCGCGAATAATAAGAAAGAGGAGAAATCCGTCCTTCCTTGAGCGCTTGAGAATCAGAAAGAAGAACGTCCATGCCCTCCTCTGACAAGACGCCCATGAGGTCCTGGACCAATTCACGGCCCTCTTTTTCAACCTGGTCAAAATCAAGGTGCCGTTCTTGAAAAGAAAGCGCGGCCATTTGCGATAAATTGGGATAATGACCCACCACCCCGGAATTGATGGACTTAAGGAACAGAACATATTCGCCCAAGGATTGAGAACCCTGATCCAAGGCCAACCTTTTTTCCTCAAGGCGAGTCAGCAGCGAATTGAAATTGTGCGGCATCAACTTGAGCAATTGAGATTTGGTTTCAGCGAAGGTCTTGAGAACCTCTTTGCGCGCCTCTCGTGACATTGTACGAGCGTCCACATTGGCTTGATAAAGTCCCGGGGTTTCAATGCCGATAATTTTTATGCGGCCTGGCGCATGGGTCATGGCGGCATATTCTTCTCCGAGCAAATAACCGGCCCGCAGAAGCCCGGCCCCCACATCTTCTTTTTCTTTTTGGTTGGGCAGTCTGGCAATGGTATCGGAATCGACCGGCCCACTGACGCCTTCAACGGCCACCACCAAGTTTTTGCCTTGCAGGGCGGCATGGTCTTCCAACAAAGAAACAATTTCAGACAGATTGGTTTGCGCGGCCACATCATCATGAACATCTTGAAGATGGTAGATCAGGCGGCTTTTGCGGCTCGGAGCATAGACCTCAACAATCGAACCCACCGAGGACGGAATCTTAAAATTTTGAGATGAAATTGTTTTTTGATGTTGGGTTGGGGAAGGCAAACCAAGCGCATGGGGAAGGGGCGGCGCCATCACCGCGGCTTGCGCCATTGGAACGGACACGCATTCATAGACCATGATCGCGGCCATCAAGACGGCGACAGATTGAAGAAAATTTTTCTTTTTGAGATTTAGAACGTTCATAAATAGACTCCAAATAAGATTTTGAATTTCATGGCCAAAATATTACTCGGACTCTCTTAAGATCTCATTAACAATTCGTAAATCTTGTGTAACAAATCAATTCCAGCCTGTTACAGATTTGTTACATGGCCTGCGCGGGAGGAGGGCGGGTCAGGCAGCTTTGACGAGGATATTGCTCACAATATTGGCGGCTTCGTCTTCACGGTCGGCGGCATTGGACATGTGGCGGTAAATTTCTCTGACCTTTAAGATGGAAACAACGTTGTTGGTCTTGAAGAGCTCCACCAAGGCCTCCCGGTAACAATGTTCAACGTAATTTTCACGTTTCTTTACATACCGGACCAATTCGGTGGCTTTGTCTGTATCTTTCGAAAGCTGATCGATGGCCTGGGCCATCGCGGTAGCGGCCTCGCAGAGACCTTCCGCCATTAAGAGCATATGGCCATTCGGTTGCACTTCAAAAGCCATCATTTCTTCAACCGTCGTTTTCGCGTAGTCGATAATGTCGTCAATGGATCTTGAAAGGGCATGGATGTCTTCCCGGTCCATCGGAGTGACCAGCGCGTCGTTGAGAGAGAGCGCCACATGGGCTCGCAAATCATCCGCCTCTTCCTCCAGACGCAATACCACCTGACCATTTAAATTATTGGGTTCTCGGATGTAATGAACCAACGCCTTCATTCCTTCTTCCACTTTATGAGATTGTTCCGAGAGCAACTTATAAAAGTTAACCTGTCGGCGAAAAAAACTCACAAAAGCGCCTCCCACCACTGAACCACCCAAGTCACTCCATAGGCCATCATCCCCACCGCCGGAAAAGTGACCACCCAAGACAGGACCATTTCTTGGGCGATGGTCCAGCGGGCGCGACGGACGTTTTCCGCCACCGCGGAGCCCATGATAGAACCGGCAATCACTTGCGTGGTGGAGGCTGGAAACCCGGTCAGGCCACAGGCCAGGACCGTTCCAGCGGCAGAGAATTCAGCGCTCACCCCTTGAATATTTTGAATGCGATAAAATTTCATTCCCAACTTCCGAAGAATTCTTTGCCCCCCCAATAAAACACCAAAACCCAAGGCCGAAGCCACCATAAATCGAATTGAAAAAGGAACGGTGGTGAATGAAGCTCCCCCCACCAACACAGGCAACAAGACCCCCATCACCAACTGCCCATCATTCGAACCATGGGCGCAAGACACAAATAAACAAGAGAAAACATGCAAAATATCCGTCACCGGTTTGACTCGAATAGAAAACCACCCTCCCAACCACTTCAGAGAGTGGGTTAATAAATAGGAGATGAAGAATCCAATCAAGGGACTCAAAATTAAAACAGCCCCAATCGACAAGACGGTCTTGTTGTGAATATGTTCGGTGCCCCAAGCCGCCCATCCCGCGCCGGTTAATCCTCCCAACAGCGCATGCCCATTTGACGTGGGCCACGCGCGCCAATAGCTGATCAGTCCCCACATACCTGCCGCACATAAAGCAATCACGGAGGTCAAGAGAATCTCATGGGGGGCGGGTTGCCAGGAACTGGCCGTGACGCGAGACCCAATGGTGGAAGCGACCGCGGACCCCAAAAAAAGGGCGCCTCCAAATTCGAAAAAGGCGCTGAGAACAAAGGCGGTGTTGGGAGTTAACGTGCGGGTCGAAACAATGGTGGCGACAATGGATGAAGAGTCGCGAAACCCATTGCTAAATGAAAAGGCCAAACCCAAAAATACCAGGGCAAAAATTCCATGGTCCGTCAAAACAGATGGATTCATCTATCCAATTTTAACGGCCCCCCCGCTTTATTCAAGGGTGATTTCAAGGTTGGAGCAATGGGACTGAGCTATGAAAAGAAGTGCTTAGGTGGGTTGAGGGGTTTGACGGAGAACAGGAAACTTCTTCTCTCCAAAAGAAAAACTTCCAAAGAGAATCGCGGTGAATATCATATCTCCCAGAAGCGCATTTCGAAAAAAGGGAACCGCCCGTACATAACACAGGAAAAATCCGGACATGTCTTTTGAGTATTCCGGCATGGTCAACCAGCAAACGAAATTGGTCACCAGGAAAAAAACCATTGACCCGGCAAGAGAAGCGAAAGCAACGCGAGTGATTGACTTGTTGTTTTGAAGTCTCCACCCCAAAAGCGCAACGAAAGCAATACATATATAAGTCACCGGCCAAGTGGGATAAAAACCAATAAAGATGTCACTCACAAACATCGCGAAAAGGGGAAGGAAGGCGGCAAACCATTTGTTGCGCAAGTGCGCGCCGGAGAACAGGGCGATGGCCATAACCGGTGTGGCGTTCCACGGATGAGGAACAACTCGGCTCAAAGCGGCGATCAGCACGATGGCCATCAACGTCAAGGTTCTAAAATTTTTCATAGGTGCCCGGGATTGTACAAGAATTTTCGAACAACCCCCCATCGATGAATTTTTTCTTTGAGCGGCATTGCGGCATTGGCCGGGCTGGTCGAAGGCAAAACAATCACGGGAAGTTGGACCTCATTTTTAAATTGTTTATTGAAGGCCTTGTGCGCGAATTGTCCATTGATGAAAACCGCTCGAATGTTGGGGTATTTTTTCAACAAGGACGGAATTTTATTGGGCACCAAATTTTTAATGGAACTATCGAGCGCTCCTGGACGAACGCAGGTCTCAATAACGTCCCACAAAGCAATTCGATAGCGACGAACCAACGCTATTTTTTTTGAATAGGTGAGGGGTTTGGGATGATTAAACAACGCCGGCACAATCGTCCAAAAATGATTCCCGTTGAAACCATAATACTGTTGTTTACGCAGCGCCTCAGGCCCCGGCATGGAGCCCAATATCAGCACGCGAGAGGAACGGCTCACAACCGGCTGAAAACTGCGACAAAAATGTTCTTGTTGGCTCATATTAATATGAATGACATAAGTGGTGTGACATCGCGCTGGATCGTCTCCCCGGCACGTCTTTG